>JACQVA010000006.1 GCA_016210005.1 Deltaproteobacteria bacterium
ATGCCGATCAGGCCGACAGCGACGGCGACGGATTAGGCGATGCTTGCGACTACTGCGCCGGCGCCGGCCGCTACGACTGGGACGGCGACGGTATCTGCTGCGGCGACGTAAACCAGCCGGCAGACAACTGCTGCGATCACTTCAACCCAGACCAAGCCGACACCGACCAAGACGGCGTCGGCGACCTCTGCGATGGTTGCCCGGGAGCCGGCGGCACCGACTATGACGGCGACGGCGTTTGCGACGGCGCCGACAACTGCACTTACAACGATCCCTGCTGGTGGTGGCCCTGTCCGTACAACCCGGCGCAAACCGACTGCGACGGCGACGGCGCGGGCGATGCCTGCGATCCGGATACCGTCGACAGCGACGGCGACGGCACCGCAGATGCCTGCGACAATTGCCCGAACTGGAACCCGAACCAGAGCGACTGTGACGGAGACGGCAGCGGTGACACCTGCGACCCGGACACCGTCGACAGCGACGGCGACGGTATCGCCGACGGCTGCGACAACTGCCCGCGAGCCCACAACTGGGAACAGTACGACTGGGACTTCGACGGCGTCGGCGACGCCTGCGACAACTGCCCCACCGACGCCAACCCCGATCAGGCCGACAGCGACGGCGACGGTATCGGCGACGCTTGTGACAATTGCGTCGGCCCAGGGCTGGACGCTGACGGCGACAGCGTTTGCGACGCTGCCGACAACTGCCCCTGGCAGTGGAATCCCGACCAAGCCGACAGCGACGGTGACGGCTTTGGCGATGCTTGTGATAACTGCGTTGGACCAGGAACGAGGGATGACGACGGCGACGGCGTCTGCGACGGCGCCGACAACTGCCGCTACCGGCGTGAGTGCTGGTGGGGCGACTGGAACTGCGCCTACAACCCCGATCAGGCCGACGCCGATGGCGACGGCCTCGGCGACACCTGTGACCATTGCGGCAACGGCAGCCGCGATTACGGCGAGCAGTGCGACGACGGCAACAGCGACAACAACGACGCCTGCAAGAACAACTGCACCCGTAACGTCTGCGGCGACGGCGCCGTCAACCCCGCCGCCGAGCAATGCGACGACGGCAACACCAGCAATAACGACGCCTGCAAGAACAACTGCACCTGGAACGTCTGCGGTGACGGTCTCGTCAACCCCGCCGCCGAGCAGTGCGACGACGGCAACGGCAACGACAACGATGCCTGCCGCAATGACTGCAACCTGAACGTCTGCGGCGACGGCGTGCTGCTCCAAGACGTGGAGTTGTGCGACCTGGGGGCCGCCAACGGCGCGCCGGGCTCGTGTTGCAGCGCCAACTGCACCGTGCTCGCGGCCGGGGTCGAGTGCCGCCAAGCCGCGGGCGCTTGCGATGTCGCCGAGGTTTGCGATGGCCAGAGCCCGCTCTGCCCCAACGACAGCCTGGCGCCGCCGACCACCGAGTGCCGGCAGGCGGCGGGCGAATGCGACGTGGCGGACTTCTGCACCGGCTACGACGCGGCTTGCCCCGGCGACACCAAGCAGCCTCCCGGCGTCGCCTGTACAGATGACGGCAACGTCTGCACGCAGGACGTCTGCGACGGCAACGGCCAGTGCGCTCACCCCGCCGGCAACCAAGGCGCGGTCTGCCGTGTAGCCGGCGGCGAGTGCGACCAGCCGGAAGTGTGCAGCGGTACCAGCCGGGAGTGCCCGGCTGACGTGAAGAAGCCACGCAATACCCTCTGCACGGATGAAGGCAACGCCTGTACGCGCGACATCTGCAACGGCACGAGCAACGCCTGCCGGCATCCGGCGGGCAACGGCGGCGCGGTCTGCCGCGCCGCCGCCGGCGGCTGCGACGTCGCCGAAGTATGCAGCGGAACCAGCGCCACCTGCCCGGCGGATGGGTTCAAACCCACCGCCACCGTGTGTCGTGCGGCGGACGGCGTTTGTGACGTAGCGGAGATGTGTACCGGCAACAGCGGCGCTTGCCCGGCCGACGGCTTTGCGCCGGCCACCAAGCAATGCCGCGCCTCGGCGGGCGAATGCGATGTGGCCGAGTTCTGCACCGGCAGCGGGCGCAACTGCCCGGCGGACCGCTTCAAGGACAAAGGCGCCGCTTGCACGGCCGACGACAACCTCTGCACCAAGGATATCTGCAACGGCAGCAGCGCGCTGTGCCGGCATCCGCGGCGACCCGACGGCGCGCCCTGTGGCGACGGGCGCATCTGCCAAACCGGAGTATGTCAAAGCAAGTCGACGCCGACACCGACGCACACCCCGACCCCGACCGCAACACCACGCCTGAACCCGACCCGCACGCCGACCCGCACCCCGACGCGTACCCCGACTTCAACACGGCGCCCGACCCGCACCCCGACGCCCACTGTCACGCGAGCGATAAACGAATCGCCATGAGAGCGATGCCCCCGCGTCTGCGACAAGGGACAGCGGCCGAGCTTCAGGTCAGGGGGCAGAGCCGGAAAAAGTGCCTCCCTCTCCCCGCATGTTTTCGCGGGGAGAGGGTCGGGGTGGTCGGGGGGAGGGGCTTGTGTGTGTCCGGTCCCAAGAGGCCCAGACGGAGCGGCCTTGGAGATCACCCCTTGAAATGAGAAGTAGGGCGAAGATGATGCGCGCGGTTTAGTGCCGCAGGGCTCGCAAGCGCCGCAAGAACTGTGTGCGCCAGAACCACATCGCCAGCCCTGGGCTGAGGCGGGTCAGCCACCAGCCGAAGCGGCCGAGCGGTCCAACCACGATGATCGCTTTGTTCTTCTCCACGCCGCGCAGGATGACACCGGCGCAGGCGGCGGGCGCCATCGGTTTTCCCGAGGCTATCAATGCGCGCACGCCCTCGCCGTCGACGGCGCGCATCTCGGTGGTGTGGAGGATCGGGGTATCAATCAGCCCGGGGCATACCACGCTGACGCGCACACCCAGATCGGCAGCCTCGACCCGCAGGGCGCACGACAGCCCGACCACCGCATGCTTCGAAGCGGTGTAGGAGACTTCCATCGGTGCCGGCGTCAGTCCCGCCAGCGAGGCGGTGTTGATGATGTGCCCGAAACCTTGCCGCAGCATGCGCGGATAGGCCGCGCGCACACCGTGGATCACACCCCAGAGATTGACGGCCAGCACCTTGTGCCAGTCGGCTAAGGTGGCGTCGCGCTCTTCGGCCAACACGCCGATGCCGGCGTTGTTGAACAGGTAGTCGAGCCGCCCGTGCTGCTCAACCACGCCGGCGACCAGCGCTTCGACGGCCTCCCAACTGGTGACATCAACGGCGTGCGCCTGCGCTTGGCCGCCGGCGGCGGCAATCGCGGCCGCCACCTCCGCGGCCCCGCTGCCGTTGCGATCGGCGACCACCACCGTCGCCCCGCGCTGGCCCAGCTCTTTGCACAGAGCCTGCCCGATCCCCGACGCACCGCCGGTGACAACCGCCACCGCCTCCCGAAACGCGCGCATGTGCGCCGGCATCACTTCTTGCCGGCCAGCTCCTCCCACATGGTGATCTCCGGCCGGCCCTCCAACAGGCCGCCGACGGCGCCGAAGAACTGCTGCATCGCCTCGCTGCCACCGTGGGCCGCAAAGGCGGCCTGGTCGGCGTAGACTTCGTAGAACATGAACTCACTCGGGTCGCCGGTCGAACGGTGCAGGATGTACACCGGCGTGCCGGCCTCGTTGGCTTTGACGTGAGCAATCATCTTGTCGGCGGCCTGGCGAAAGGCGCCCTCGCTGCCGGCCTGCACCTTTAACTTCGCGATTACGGTCATCATGGCATTCCCTCCTGGCGTTGGTCGGTACCGGCCCGACTCGATACACGGTCGGCCGAGCGCTGCCAATACCCCATAACCGAGGCGTCATGGAGACGGCGTCGGCTGGGCCACCGCCTTCATGCCGCCCAAACTCACCCGCAGAGCATCGCGGCCGTCGGGCAGTTTGGTCCGCCCGGCGGCGCGGAACTGCAGCTCCACGCGCCGGCCACTGAGGTACTTGCCGTACACCCCATCGGCGGCCTGGCCGTACACCAGCAACAAGTGCTGGTCTGGGTCGCCGGGGTCGGCCAGGTCGAGCCAGGCCCCGTCTTTGGCGGTGCCGGCCGCCACCACGTCGGCAACCAGGTGCAGGTTGCCGGCCGGTAGCGCGGCCGCGCCGCTCAGTGTCACGGTGCTCAGGTGGCGAAATACCGAGTCCTCACTCCGCGCCGGCGGCGAACAAATCACTGCCGCCACCAGCAAGCCGACAATTGCCCCGACCCAGCGCTCACGCATGTCATCCTCCAGCCCGCGGTCTCGAATGACACGCGGCGGCGGCGCGGGCAAGTCAGGCGCGGGGGGGCAGTCCTCAGCGCTTACTAGATCTTCAGGCCGATGATCTGGATCGAGGTGATGGCGTGGTAGCGGCGATTGAGGTTGAGCAGCAGCGCGGTGATGCTCTCCAGCCGGCGCGAGTTGACCAGCGAGCCGGCGTCGATCGGGCGCAAGTTGGGCATGCGGTGTACTAGATCGACGATCTGCTGTTTGGACTGGTCGTGGTCGCCACACAGAATCACGTCGCCCGCCAGCGGGTGGTGCAAGTGCAGCAGCTCTTCGGCGCTCAAGTTCTTGAAGGCGCTGACCACGTGCGCTTGCGGCACCATCTGCTGGGTGAGCTCGCCGACCGAGCCGGCGGGTACGGGTTCGAGCTTGAACACTCCGTGTCTTACCTGCAGCGGGTTGACGACGTCGAGGATGATCTTGCCGGCCAGCTGCGGGCGGAGCTCGTGCAGGGTGTGCTCCAAGCCGGCGAAGGGGACGCACATGGCGACGATTTCGGCGCGGTCTGCGGCCGCGGCGTTCTCGCAACCTTCGATGTGTGCCCCCGGCCGCAACAAGTGCAAGCGGTAACGTTCTTTCTCGGCGGCGGCCTCGGCGCGGGCTTGCTGGCGCGAGCCGATGATGACGCTCTCACCCGCTAGCGCGCAGCGCAGCGCCAGCCCCATTCCTTCGGGACCCGTGCCCCCAATAAACGCAATCCGACCCATGGCTCCCCCGGGAACGCTCACTGGTACGTTGGCAGCGAACGCCTAGCACACTGCCCGCCCGGAGCAAGACACGGCGTGGCTGCTGATCGCGTCGGGTAACGCAGAGGACAAGACACGGGGGCGGACCGTAGCAACGTCCGCCCCCCTTGCAGAACCAACCAACGACCGCCGGCGGCCGTGACTTACGGGAAGCGCGCCGTCATGTTGCCGGCGGTGTCGATCTGCGCCATCGAGCCGGCGAAGGTCACCAGTTGTGATGGGCTGATGGTGGTATCCTTGAACGCAAACAGCCCCGAGGTCAGGCCCGCCACCGAGCCGCGATAAATCAGTGTCCCGCCGGCGTTGAGCGCCGGCCCGAGGTTGGCAGCCAATGTCAGCTTCCCACTGCTGAGCGCGGTGTCGGTGAAGCCTTGACGCATCACATCCCAGTAGGAGTTGCCAATCAGGAAGAGCGCCTTCGTGGTTGGCCCGCCGGTGATCTTGCCTTGGAAGGCCATGTGGAAGGCCGGATAGGGATCGCCACTGGCCGCGTCAAACGGGGTGGAGGGTGCAAAGTCGGCGTAGGTACCGCCGATCGGGGTGGCGCTGCCCTCGATGCCCCAAGGCACCGGGTGGGGCGCGCCGCAGCCATCGGCAATACCCAGCTCTATAGCCGTGTCGCTGGTGCTTGGGCCGCCGCGACCCTTGGCGCGATACATTGCCGAGGGCACCTCGGGCAAGTACCCACCCCCGGCGGCGATTTCCATCGAAGCCGAGAATTTATCGTACACCGAGCCGCCGAACGCCCAGTTGGGCGCGCACGACGGGTCGCCTTCACGGGCGACCACGTAAAAACCGAGCACCGAGCTCCAAACCATGATGGCGGTATCGTTACTGTTGACGATGCCGCCGCCGGTGATCTTGGCGCGAAAAGCAATGTGCGGGATAAACGCCCCGCCGGAGATCGGGTAGCCCCTGGCCGACACCTTGGCCGTAGCGGGGAAGTCGCCAAAGGTCGCGCTCCCGGGGAACGGTGCCGGTGCCGCGGTCGCACCTTCGACCGCGATCGCGGTGAGTGAGAGCAGGCCGTAACTGGCGGCCGGATCGAAGACGGCGTGAAAGATCCCGGTGTCGGTGCCCAGGCCGGTGATCTTTGACACGAAGAACACGTGCACCTTGCACGTTGCCGGGCCGGTCTCGATCACGATGGCCGGATTGCGGCCATCGAGGGGCGCAAACGTGCCGCCGGCCGGGGTGGTGGCACCTTCGAGGATGCCGTCGTAGATCGTGTCTGTGCCGCCGTCATAGAGAAAGATGCCGGTGTTCGGTGCGCTGCCGCTCAGCTCGGCCGAGAAGGCGGCGACCGAAAGCGGATTGACGCCGCAGGCGCCGCCGCCGGCGGCATAGGCCAGCGGTGCCTTAACGGTGCCCGGAAAGCTCTGAAACACCCGCCCCGAGAACGTTCCCGTCGCGCGCGTGTCGCCTTGCACCGCCAGACCGAGCCAACGACCCGTACTGGCCGCGCGGTACATGAAGCCGCTCGCCTGTGCCGCTTGGGGCGTTACCAACACAGTGATAAGGAATCCGAGAACTGCTCGCTTCATTCTCCCCTCCTGGGCACCGCCGAGGTGCCGGGTTTTTTGTTCGATAGTGACCGAGCCTAAGGGATAACTGCTGCCGGCGTCAAGCGAAATCTGCACGGGTTCGGAAGTGATGCTGGACGAGCACTAGGCGGGTGGCGCGCGGGCCGTGCCTTGCGCCGGCCGAGAGTTGCCGCGCCCGCCCCGGGGTGCCAGAATCCGCCGCCATGCAGCCGCCCGCCGCCGGCGTTGTGGAACGCCGATGAAACTGACTCCGATGCTCGAGCAGTACCTGCGCGTCAAGGGCGAGCACCCGGATGCGCTGCTGTTCTTTCGCCTGGGCGATTTTTACGAGCTGTTCTTCGAAGACGCCGAGCGGGCGGCACGCATGCTCGACCTCACGCTCACCTCGCGCAGCAAGAAGGATGACGTCCGCATCCCCATGTGCGGCGTGCCCTACCACTCGGTGCAGCCGTACATAGCCAAACTCTTGGCTGCCGGCGTCAAGGTCGCCATCTGCGAGCAGGTCGAGGACCCGGCGACGGCGCAGGGCCTGGTCGATCGTGCGGTGGTGCGCGTGGTCACGCCGGCGACGGTTACCGAAGAGGAGTGTCTGGATCCAAAGACACCCAATTTTCTGGCGGCAGTTGCCTATGCGGAAGGCGGCTATGGGCTGGCCGCAGCCGACTTGTCGACCGGTGAGATGCGCCTGTTGGCGACGGCCGATCTGGCCGCGATCGGCGACGAACTGGGCCGACTGTTGCCGCGCGAGCTGCTGTTACCCGAGGGCGTGGCTCAAACAGCGGTGTTGGAGGCCGCGGCGGTGCAAGCGCTGGTGAGCCGGCTGCCGGCCGCCGATTTCAGTGGGGCGGCGGGCGCGGCCTGGCTGCATGATCACGCCACAGAGCCGCCGCCGGCAACAGCCGCGGCCGCGCTCGGGGCGGTGCTGGCCTACTTGGCGCGCACCCATCGCGCCAGCGTAGCGCATTTGCGCCCGCCCGCCCTCGACGACGGCAGCGGGCGGCTGGTGCTCGATGAGGCGACCCGGCGCAACTTGGAGCTGCTCAGCACGCTGCGCGGCGAGCGCCGCGGCTCGCTGCTGTGGGTGCTCGACCACACCCAGACGCCGATGGGCGGCCGCCTGCTGCGCAGCTGGCTGCTGTCGCCGCTGACGAGCGTGGCTGCCATCGGCGGCCGGCTCGAGGCGGTGGAAGCGTTGCTCGAACGGCCGTCGCAACGCAAAGAGATCGCAGCCGCGCTGGCCACCGTCGGCGACCTCGAACGCCTGGCCGCACGGCTAGCCGCCGCCCGCGTCACGCCGCGTGATCTACTGGCGCTGGCCGCCGCCCTCGCCACCGCCGGCACCATTCGCGCACTACTGCAGGATGTGCCGGCCACCGCCCTGGCGGCCGGGCGCGAGGCCCTCGACGATCTGCCGGCAGTCCAAGCCCGCATTGCCGCCGCCATCGCCGACCAGCCGCCGCTCAATCCCCGCAGCGGCGGGGTCATTCGCGCCGGCTTTGATCCGCTGGTCGACGAGCTGCGCGAGCTGTCGCGTAGCGGCAAGGACTGGATCGCCCGCTTCGAGGCCAGCGAGCGTACCCGCACCGGCATCCAGTCGCTGAAAGTGCGCTTCAACCAAGTGTTCGGTTACTACCTCGAGGTGACCAAACCCAACTTGCACCTGGTGCCGAGCGAGTATCGCCGCAAACAGACCGTGGCCGGGGCCGAACGCTTTGTCACCCCCGAGCTGGAAGCCTACGAGGCCAAGGTGCTCAATGCCGAGGAGCGTGGGCGGGCGCGCGAGTTCGAGCTGTTCAGCGCGCTGGTGGCGGACATCGGTGCCGAGCAAACCCGCCTCGGCCGCACCGCTGCCGCGCTGGCGCAGATCGACGCCCTATGCTCGCTCGCGGCCGTCGCCGAGCGGCAACGCTATTGCCGGCCGCGGCTCACGCGTGACCCCGGTATCGCCGTTCGTGATGGCCGCCATCCGGTGGTGGAGCTGATGGCAGGCCGCGCCGGCTTTGTGCCCAACGACTGCAACCTCGACCCCGAACAGCAGCAACTGCTGGTGATCACCGGCCCGAACATGGCCGGCAAATCGACCTACCTGCGCCAAGTCGCACTGATCGTGCTGCTGGCCCAGATCGGCAGCTTCGTGCCCGCGGCCGAAGCCACCGTCGGCGTGGTCGATCGCCTGTTCACCCGCGTCGGCGCCTCCGACAACCTGGCCGGCGGCGAGTCCACGTTCATGGTCGAGATGAAAGAGACGGCCCACATCCTCGGCCATCTCAGCGGGCGCAGCCTGGTGATCCTCGATGAAATCGGACGCGGCACCAGCACCTTCGACGGCATCTCGATCGCCTGGGCGGTGGCCGAGCATCTGCACGACAACACCGCCGCCACCGGCCGGCCGCTGGTCTTGTTCGCCACCCACTACCACGAGCTGACCGACCTGGCGCGCACCAAGCCGCGGGTACGCAACTTCTCCGTCGCCGTGCGCGAGTGGAAAGGCGAGATCGTATTCCTGCGCCGAATCGTACCGGGCCCGGCCAGCCAGAGTTACGGTATCCAGGTGGCGCAGCTAGCCGGAGTGCCGGTGCCGGTCATCGGCCGCGCCAAGGAAATCCTGCACAACCTCGAACAGGGCGAGCTGACCGATGCCGGCGTACCACGCCTGGCCCAGCAGGACGGTACGGCCAACGGACAGCTCCCGCTGTTCGGCCCGCCGCCGGCGCGCGACCCGTTGCGCGCCGAGCTCGCGGATATCGATGTCGATCGCCTCAGCCCGCTCGAGGCGCTGATGCGGCTCAACCAGCTCGTGCGCTTGGCACGCGGCGAGGGCTCGTGAGGCGCGGCCGGCAGACCGGCGGCGGGAGCACCATCCCAGCCGGCAACATCCTCTGGCTCATCGGCGCTTTCCTATTGCATGCGACACCCGTCGCGGCTGCCGGTGTCCCGCAGCTACAAGTC
Source organism: Deltaproteobacteria bacterium (assembly GCA_016210005.1). Lineage (NCBI taxonomy): Bacteria > Pseudomonadati > Myxococcota > Myxococcia > Deltaproteobacteria bacterium. Next base: position 9,525 of record JACQVA010000006.1, read on the forward strand.
GTCCGCTGCCTGGGCGGGCGCGATTACAGCCGCCTCGTCCTCGAGCTGTCACAGCCGGTGGAGCACCGGATGCAGCGGCTGCCGGCAAGCCCAACGGCGCCCGCACGTGTCCATCTCGACTTGCTCGGGGCACGCCTGCCGCCCAGCCCGCCCCCGGCCTGCGCCACGGCCGGGCCGCTGACTCGCGTGCAGCTGGCTCAGACCGATCGCGGCGTGCGGCTGGTACTCGACGTGGCCAGCACTAGCGCGGTGCGGGTGTTCCCCTTCTTGGATCTGTTCCGCTTGGTGGTGGATGTCGAAGTGGCCGCCGCCAGGCCGGCGCCACCGTCCACGCCGGCAGTCTCGGCCCGCGCCCGCCGCGCGCCGATCCCACCGCGCCCGCCGGCCGAGCCCCTTGCGGCCGCCGTACCGTTCAAGGTCGTGATCGACCCCGGCCACGGCGGTAAAGATCCCGGCGCCATCGGTAGCAGCGGTATACGAGAGAAAGACGTCGTGCTTGCCATCGCGCGGGAGCTGCGCGACCTGCTGCAGGCGCTACCGGGCGTGGCGGTGGTGCTGACTCGCGACGACGATGTCTTTCTCTCGCTCGAAGAGCGCACCGCCAAGGCCAACAGCGAGCACGCCGATCTCTTCGTCTCGGTGCACGCCAACGCCAGCCCTAACTCGGAGCGTTCGGGCATCGAAACTTACTACCTCAACAACACCGACGACCGCGCCACCCTGCGCTTGGCAGCGATGGAAAACGGCCTGGCATCGGTTACCGGACGGCGGCAAAAGGATCGTGACGCGGCGTTGATCTTGAGCGCGCTGATTCAGAACTACAAGGTCGCCGAGTCGGCCGCCTTGGCCGCGGCCGTGCAGCGCGGGCTGGTCAGCACGCTTGCCGCCCAGTGGCCGAACATCGTCGATTTGGGGGTGAAGCAGGGCCCCTTTTACGTACTCGTGGGGGCTGGTATGCCGTGCGTGCTGGCGGAGATATCGTTCGTGACTCACCCGCTTGAAGGCGCCCGCTTGGGCCAGGTTGAATATCGTCAGGCGCTCGCCGAGGGCCTGATGCGTGGCATTCGTCAGTTCGTCGACAGCCAGCGCGCGGCCGGGACGTTGTGATGGCGAGCGCGATGATGCCGCCGGACGGCGGCGAACCGCTGGCCGGACTCGGGCCGTTCGCCCCCGACGGCAACTGGGGCCGGCAGGCCAAGGACTATCTGCTGCGAGCGCGCGAGATCCTCTGCCAGCAACACCTCGCCGGCGCCAGCGGCCACGATATCGTGCGCGGCTACACCGGCGTGATGGATCATCTCGTCCGGGCCCTGTTCGAGGCCGCGACGGCCGCGTACGCCAGCCGCTACGCCATGCTGACCCAGCGCTGCGTGGTGGTGGCGCAAGGCGGCTACGGGCGCGGCGAACTCAATCCCGGCTCGGATATCGATCTGCTCTTCCTCCACCCCCACAAGAGCGAACCCTACGTCGAAACCGTCGCCGAGAAGATGCTCTACACCTTGTGGGACACGGGCCTGACCGTAGGCCAGGCGACCCGCAACGTCAGCGAGTGCGTGCGCTTGGCGGCCAGCGACCTCAAGGTCAAGACCGCCTTGCTCGATGCCCGCTTCATTTGCGGCGATCAGGCGCTCTACGCACAGTTCGCCCAGACCATGGAAGCGCAAGTGCTCAAGCGCAACGCCGAACGCTTCTACAAGGACAAGCTGGCGGAGAACGCCGAGCGCCACCAGCGTTACGGCGACTCGGTCTACGTGCTCGAGCCCCAGATCAAGGAGGGCGAAGGCGGCCTGCGCGATCTCCACACCGCGATGTGGTTGGCCAAGGTCAAGTACAAGACCAACGAGGTCTCCGAGTTGGTCCACAAAGGCGTCATCACCGAGCGTGAGCGGGCAGAACTCGAGGCCGCGCGCGATTTCCTGTGGCGGGTGCGCAACGCCCTGCACTTCCTCTCCGGCCAGCACCAGGACCAGCTGACGTTCGAGTACCAGGAGCGCATCGCCGCCGAGTTCGGCTACGCCGACACCCGCGAGCTCAAGGGCGTCGAGCGCTTCATGCGCGACTACTACCTGCAAGCCGCCGCCGTGAACCGCTTCGCTTCCGAGATCATCGAACGTTGCACCGGGCGGGCGCGGGTGTCGGCGCTGATCGGCCGCTACACCGGGCGCGAGATTCGCCCGGGCGTGCGCATCACCGGCGGCGAGATCTCGGTCGGTGATCCGGCGCTGTTCCGCGAGCAGCCGGCCGAGTTGATCCGCGTCTTCTTCGACACCCAACGCCACGACGTCAAGCTCTCACACGCCACCCGCCGCCACCTCCGCGCCCACGCCGACCTCATCGACGACACCGTGCGCGCTGACCCGGCGGTGGCCGAGGCCTTTCTGCAGATCCTGGGCTGGAAATACGGCGTCTACGAAACCCTCTACGAGATGCATTGGCTGGGCGTACTGGGCGCGCTGCTGCCGGAGTTCGGCGCCCTGCTCTGCCTGGCGCAGCACGACGTCTATCACATCTACACCGTCGATCAGCACTCGCTCATGGGCGTGCGCGAGCTCGAACGGCTGCGCGAGGGCCACTACAAGACCAGCGTGCCCCTGCTGACCGAGGTGATGCGCGAGGTCGATCAGGTCGAGGTGCTGTTTCTCGGCATGCTTTTCCACGACTCCGGCAAGGGCAAGGGCGGCGGCCACTCGGAGAAGGGCGCCAGCATGATGCCGGGCATCGCCGCCCGCCTGCGCCTGAACGCCGACGCCGCGGCCCAGCTCGAATTCCTGGTGCGCCACCACCTCACCATGACGCATCTGGCGCAGCGCCGTGACATCCGCGACGAAAAACTCGTGGTCGATTTCGCCAAGACCGTGGGCAATGCCGGCAATCTCAAGAAGCTCTTCCTGCTGACCTTCGCCGACATGAAGGCGGTCGGGCCCAAGGTGTGGAGCAGCTGGCAGGACATGCTGCTGAGCGAACTGTATCTCAACGCCCTCGGGGTGTTGGAGAAGGGCGAGTTCGTCCCCTCGGATCAGCAGGAGCGGGTCGCCCGCATCCGGCGCCGGGTGGCGGCCGCGCTCGAGCCGGCTCAGCGCGAGCGCGCCGCCCCGTTCCTCGCCGACATGCCCGATCGTTACTTCCTGCAAACGCCCGAGGAAGACATCCCGCGTCACCTCACCTTGGTCGGCCACCTGCGCGAAGAACCGCTGGTGACGGCCGTGCGCCATTTTCCCGAGCGCGAGTTCAGCGAATTCACCGTCATCACCGCTGATCAGCCGGGCCTGTTCGCCCGCATCGCCGGGGTCTTGGCGGCCCACGGCATGAACATCGTCGGCGCCAACATCAGCACCAGCGATAGCGGTGTCGCCCTCGATGTGTTCCGCGTCTCCCACCTCGAGCGCGCGGAGATGGCCCAGGACGACGAGCGCTGGGAACGCATCCAGGTCACCCTCGGCCAAGTGATCGCGGGCACGGTGGACGTCGAGCAGTTGGTGGCCAAGTCGCGCCGCCCCTCCAGTATCAAGAAGAAGTTCGTGCCGCGGGTAGGCACCGACGTGCGCGTCGATAACGAGGTCTCGGCCGACTACACCGTTCTCGATGTCTACGCCCAGGATCGCGTCGGCTTGCTCTTCACCATCACTAACAGCTTGTTCCATCTCGGGCTGTCGATCGATCTGGCCAAGATCACCACCAACGTCGATCAGGTCCTCGACGTCTTCTACGTCAGCGAGAGCGGACGCAAGATCGTCGACCCGGCGCGCCTGGCCGAGATCCGCGGCCAGCTGGTAGAGCGCTTGGAAGCCGACGCGCAGGCGGCGGCGTGAGCTATGACCGCGCAGCACAATCGCAGCGGGCTCGACCGCGACATCGATCGCTTCATCGCCTATCTCGCGGCCGAGCGCGGCCTGTCGCCCAACACCCTGGCCGCCTACGGCGCCGATCTGGCCCAACTGGCCGACCACCTCGAACGCCAGCACGTGAGCGCAGCCGATGACGTGCGTCCCCGCCACGTGATCGCGTTTCTCGAAAGCCTGGCCGAGCGCGGCCTCTCGCCCCGCAGCCGGGCGCGCATGCTCGCGGCGGTGCGGGCCTTCTTCGCCTTTCTGCTGCGCGAGCAAGTGGTGACGGTCAACCCGACGCGCGATCTCCACTTGCCGCGGCTGGGGCAACGGCTGCCGCGCTCGGTCTCGCAGAGTGACATCCAGCAGGTGATCGAGGCCCCGCCCCGCCAGCGGCAGCGGGCGCGCGCCGGGGACGAGGCGCTGGCGCAGCGCGACGCGGCGATGGTCGAGCTGGTCTACGCCACCGGCCTGCGTGTCTCCGAGCTGGTGTCGCTGAAGGTCAACCAGCTCAATCTCGAAGCCGGCTTCCTGACCGTCATCGGCAAGGGGCGCAAGGAGCGCGCGGTGCCCGTCGGCCAGTATGCCTGCGAGCGGCTCAAGACCTACCTCGAGCAAGCGCGCCCGGCGCTGCTGCGCCAGCGGGCGAGCGCCTTCTTGTTCGTCACCCGCCGCGCTAAACCCATGACCCGCCAAGCGTTCGGCCTACTGCTGCGCCAGCGCGTCCAACGCGCCGGCGTCGCCGCCAAGATGAGTCCGCATACTTTGCGGCACGCCTTTGCAACCCACCTGGTCGAAGGCCAGGCCGACCTGCGCGCGGTGCAGATGATGCTCGGCCACGCCGACATCTCGACCACACAGGTCTATACCCACGTTGCCCGCGAGCACTTGCGCGCGGTTCACCGCAAGTTCCACCCGCGCGGATGAGCCCGCCTTTGCCCGGCACTTTGGGCAACCGCTTGCTTTTCTGCGCGGTCGGAAACATAAGCCCTCGCGGTTGACAGAACGCGCGGCTGGGCCGGCGCAGGAGGTGTAGCCATGCCACAGAAGATGCGCTTCGGATTCATGCTCTTTCCGTTCGACCGGTTCGAGCGACCCCAGGATTTCGTCGAGGTGGCGAAGGTGGGCGAGGCTTGCGGGTTCCACGCCGTCGAGTTGGCCGACCGGCTGCTGCTGCCGCGCGTTGCCGGCAAGCGGTTCATGAACGAGAGCTGGCCCGACGGCATCACCTTGGCTGCGTACCTGGCCGCAGCCACTAGCACGATCAGGTTTCTCTTCAACGTTCGCGTGGTCCCGTGGGACAGCCCTTTCCGTCTGGCCAAGGCGTTGGCGACGCTGGACGTGGTATCGGCCGGCCGCGTCCTCTGCGGCGTCGGCGTCGGCGCGCACCGCGACGAGTTCGAGCAGTTGGGCATTCCCTTCGACGAACGCGGCCGCCGCCTCGACCGGCACCTACGAGTGATGAAGGAGCTGTGGACCAGCGAGACGCCGGCATTCAAGGACGAGCGCTTCTCGTTCTCCAACGTCAGCTTCCGCCCCAAACCCGTGCAGCAGCCGCACATCCCGCTGCTGATCGGCGGCAGCGGACCACGCCCGCTGCGGCGAGTGATTGAACTTGGAGACGGCTGGACGCCCATGCGCGGAACGTTGCAGCAGGTGCGCGACGGAATTCAGTGGATCCGCCGCACAGCCCAGGAGGCCGGGCGCGACCCGGATAGCTTCCACTTCGGCTTCAACGGTCTGGCCGTCGGCGTTGACGAGGCCGTCTTGAAGGCCAGGCGGCTGGCCGGCGACACCGCCGCCGTGGCCCGCGAGCGCACCGCGGCCGAGACCATCGCCGAGATCGAAGGCTACCGCAGCGCCGGGGTCAACTACCTCACCATCGTCATGCCGTTTCGCACACCCGCGGAGTACGCCGGCAAGCTCGAACAGTTCGCCCGCGAAGTGCTGCCGTCGTTCGCGTAGGGATGCCGTTTGCCGTCTGAGCCACCCGCGCGTCAACTGGGGCAGCGTGTCGGCGGGCGGGGCCGCACGTGGCGGCTGCGGGGCCTTTCTGCTACGGTCGCAGCGTGGTTGAGTCGTTCCTGCAAAGTCTCTCGGTCTGGGCGCTGCCGGTACTGGCGGCGATCGTGCTGCACGAATTGGCGCATGGGTTGGTGGCCTATTGGCTCGGCGACCAGACGGCGGCCCGCGCCGGGCGGCTGACGCTCAACCCGCTGGCGCACGTGGATCCGATCGGGAGCGTGGCACTGCCGCTGCTGCTGCTGGTGCTCCAGGCGCCGTTCCTGTTCGGCTACGCCAAGCCGGTGCCGGTGAATTTCGGCCAACTGCGCCGCCCGCGCCGCGACATGGTGCTGGTGGCCGCGGCCGGTCCCGCCACCAACCTGCTGCTGGCGGTTGTCAGTGCGGTGGGGTTGCAGTTGCTGCTCTCGATCTCGTTGTCGCGCGACAGCGCGTTTACCGGTGTGGCGGTTGCCACGCTGACGCCACTGGCGCTGATGGCGCGCAACAGCGTGATCATCAACGTGGTGCTGGCCGTCTTCAATCTACTGCCGCTGCTGCCGCTCGACGGCGGGCGCGTGCTGGTCGGGCTGCTGCCGCGGGCGCAGGCGATCGCCTTTGCCCGCCTCGAACCCTTCGGCATGATGATCGTGTTCGCCCTGCTGGCTACCCACACGCTCAGCGCCGTGATCGGCCCGGTGGTGAATTTGTTCCTGCGGGCCTTGTTGTGAGGCCCGGTCCTCGCTATTCCAGCAGGGCAAAACGGGTGGGGTGGCGGAGACGGCCGTGAACCAATCGCAGCATTCAGCAATGCCGGACATCGTGGTCAGCGGCATGCGGCCAACCGCACAGCTGCATCTGGGCAACTGGCTGGGGGCGCTGCGCAACTGGGTTCAGCTCCAACACCAGCGGCGCTGCTTCTTCTTCGTCGCCGACTGGCACACCCTCACCACCACCAGCGAAAGTGAGGGCCTGGCCGCACGCACCCGCGAGATGGTGATCGACTGGCTGGCGGCCGGGCTCGATCCGCAACAGACGGTGATCTTCCGCCAGTCGGCAATCAAGGAGCACGCCGAGCTGCACCTGCTGCTGTCGATGATCATCCCGACGCCCTGGCTGTTGCGCAACCCGACGGTCAAGGAACAAGCGCGCGACCTCGGGCTGATCCAGGGCGAGGACGAAAGCGAGATGACCAAGATCAACTATGGCCATCTCGGCTATCCGGTGTTGCAGGCTGCCGACATCATCATCTACAAGGCCACCGCCGTCCCGGTCGGTGTCGATCAGGCGCCGCACATCGAGATCACGCGCGAGATCGTCCGCCGCTTCAATCATCTCTACCGCCCGGTGTTCCCCGAGCCGGAAACCCTGCTCACCGAGGTTCCCAAGGTGCCCGGCACCGACGGGCGCAAGATGAGCAAGAGCTACAACAACGCGGTCTACCTCTGCGACTCCGAGAAGGAGGTCGACGGCAAACTCGGCCGCATGATAACCGACACTCGCCGGGTGCGGCGCAGCGACGCCGGCGAGCCCAACGATTGCCCGGCCTTCAACCTGCACCGCATCTATTGCACCCCGGCCGAAATCGAGTATGTCTCCGCCGGCTGCCGCACGGCGGCAATCGGGTGCCTGGAGTGCAAGCGGGTGATGATCAAGCACGTCAATGCCGAGTTGGCGCCGATGCGCGAGCGGCGGGCCGAATTACTGAGTCACCCCAGCCGCGTGCGCGAGGTGCTCGAATACGGCAATCAGCGCGCCCGCGCGGTGGCCGCCGCCACCATGGCGGAAGTGCGCTCGGCCATGCACCTGGAGGCGTGAGCCGGAGCCCAGCACTATGAGTGACGACGGTTCAGAGCTGCTTGCCGATTCGCAGCCGGATGCGCCCGGCACCGGTGCCGGCCGGGCCGCACCCTATCGCGTCAAACTCGAGGTCTTCGAGGGGCCGCTCGATCTGTTGCTGCACCTGATCAAGCGCGAAGAGGTCGAGGTCGCCGACATCCCGATCGCCGCCATCACCGATCAGTACGTCGCCTATCTCGACCTCATGCGCCACCTCAACCTCGACATCGCCGGCGAGTTCCTGGTGATGGCCGCCACCCTCACGCTGCTCAAATCGCGCACGCTGTTGCCGCAAGCCGAGGGCGAGAGCGAGGACAGCGAGGAAACCGATCTGCGCGCCGACCTGGTGCGCCAGCTGCTGGAATATCAGCGTTTCCGCGAAACCGCGCAGCAGTTGGCCGAGCGCCCGCTGCTCAACCGCGACGTCTTCGTGCGCGAGCCGGCCTGGGACGAGGTCCCGGCCGATCCGCAGGCCTTGCCGCAGCTGCGCGCCAGTATCTGGGATCTGATGGAGGCCTTCCGCGTGGTCTTAGCCCGCGCCCGCCCCGAGGCCGTCCACGAGGTCATGATGGAGCGCGTCTCGCTGCGCGAGCGGGTGCAGCAGGTGCTGCGCCGGTTGAGCGAGGCAAAGGCACTCGAGTTCGAGAGCTTGTTCGACGAGGACGCCAGCCGGCTGGAGATCATCGTCACCTTTCTCGCCGTCCTCGAGCTCTGCCGCATGCAGGCGGTGACGGCGGTGCAGGAGCGCCACTTCGATCGCATCGTCATCACCCTGATCGCGGCCGACATCTCGACGGTGTCACTGGATTTATCCGATGAGTACGACGGACACGTGCTGGAGGAGGTAAAGGATGGAGGCGGGGCCGATGGAGCCACAAGCAGCGCCGGAGATGGCGACAGCGGAAACAACAGCAACAGCGACCGGGGCGGCCTCCCTACCGGCGCCGGCGGTGGAGACGCAGGAGATGGAGGAGACGAGCACTGATACCCCCGCTGGCGATGAGCTGAGCCTCGAGCCGGACGCGGACGGCGCAGCGGCGGTGAGCGATTCCGCCACCGACTTGTCGCGCCTGGAGTCGATCGTCGAGAGCGTGCTGTTCGCCGCCGGCGCGCCGGTGCCGCTGCGCCGCCTGGTGCAGATTCTCGACGGCCCCAGCAACAAGGAAGTGACCGCGGCGGTGCGGCGGCTGCAGCAGACTTACAGCGTCGGCCGGCGCGGCCTGCGGCTGCTCGAAGTCGCCGGCGGTTATCAATTCCGCACCGCGCCGGAGAATGCCGAGTGGGTGCGGGCGCTGCTGCGGGAAAAGCCGGCGCGGCTGGGGCGGGCAACAGTGGAGACGCTGGCGATCATCGCGTATAAACAGCCGATCACGCGCGCGGAGATCGAGGCCATCCGCGGCGTGGACGTGGAGGCGGCGCTGACCTCGCTGCTGGCGCGCCGGTTGATCAAGATCGCCGGCCGCAAGGAGACCGTCGGGCGCCCGCTGCTCTACGCCACCACTGCCGAGTTCTTGGAAGCGTTCGGCCTCAAGGACCTGAGCGATCTACCGACGTTGAAGGAGCTGCCATCCGCCGATGCAACCACTGTCGCACCCGAACCCACCACCGGCGCCGAAGGCGCGCAAGAAGCCATCGACTCCGGTGCCGGCGCCGGTCCGGCTGCAGAAACTGCTCAGCCAAGCGGGGGTGAGCTCGCGCCGGGCGGCGGAGGAATTGATCCGGGCTGGCAAGGTACGGATCAACGGCAAGGTGGTGAAGGAGCTGGGGACGAAGGCCGATCCGCGCCGGGACCGGATCACGGTTAGCGGCCGGCCGCTGCCGGCGACCCCGGCGCTCTATCTCCTGCTCCACAAGCCGGCGGGCGTGGTCACCACGCTCTCGGATCCGGAAGGGCGCACGACGGTGCGCGACCTTCTGCACGGGGTGCGCGTGCGGGTATTTCCGGTCGGCCGGCTGGATTATCACTCGGCCGGGTTGTTGTTGCTGACCAACGACGGCGAGCTGGCACAGCGGCTGATGCACCCGCGCTACGGCGTGCCCAAGACCTATCACGTCAAGGTGAAGGGCGTGCCCGACCAGGCCGCGCTCGAACGGCTGCGCGCCGGCGTGCACATCGCCGGCGGCAGAACGGCACCGGCCCAGGCGCGGGTGCTCGATGAACACGGCGAAAAGGCGTGGCTGGAGATCACGGTGCGCGAGGGGCGCAAGCGCGAGGTGCGCCAGATGTGCGAGCGCGTCGGCTTGTCAGTCGAGAAGCTCACCCGCATCCAGCTCGGGCCCTTGCAGCTCGGCAAGCTCGCACCCGGGGCGTTTCGGCCACTCACGGAACGTGAACTGGCGGCACTGCGGGCCGCTGCCGGGCTGGCGAGAAACCCGTGACCTGGCGCCGCCGGCGCGCCCGGCCACCGTGCGACTGATTGTGGAGGGAACGACCATGGCCATTGAGATTCGCGACCTGGACGGCGGCGTGCGCATCATGCAGCTCAACCGCCCGCCCGCCAACGCCATCAACTCCGAGCTGATGAACGCGCTTGAGAACGCCTGCGCGGCGGCCGCGCGTGATCCGGCGGTGCGCGCGGTGGTAGTCACCGGCAGCGGCAAGTTCTTCTGCGGCGGTCTCGATCTGCGGGCGCTGACCGGCTCGCCGCAGGAGGGCCGCCAGCTGAGCGCGTTCGGCCGCAACGACGGTGTCTTCGCCTTGTGGACGCTGCCAAAACCGACCATCGCCATGGTCAACGGCCACGCCATCGCCGGCGGCGGCATCTTGACCCTGGCGTGCGACGTGCGCATCGGGGCGCACGGCAACGCCAAGATCGGCCTCAACGAGACCGCCATCGGCCTACCGCTGCCGGCGGGCGCGCTGGCCATCACCGGCTTGGCGCTGACCAATCAGCAAGCCCGCCGCGTTTGTCTCGAAGCCGAGCTCTATCCGCCCACCGTCGCCCGCGAGCTCGGCATCCTCGACGAGGTGGTGGAACCGGCAAAGCTGGAAGAAGCCTGCCTGGCCAAGGCGCGGCTGTTGGCCGCTTACCCGCAAGCTGCCTACGCCTACAACAAGCGCGCGCTGCAGCACGACGCGGTGCAGTTGGTGCTCAACGAAACCGACGAGCAGCGCCGCGCCGCCTTTGCGGTGTGGACCTCGCCGGAGACGGTGCAGAAGCTGAACCAGCAGCTCTCCGGCATCTCATCGAAAGGGAAGTAACGGGGCGCCGCCTCACGAACCATCGTTGGTGCAAACGCTGAAGGGCTCGCTGATCGCGACGGTCGGCCCCTGATCCACCTTCACGACCAGTGTAACCGGTTCCACGCAAGTGAACGGCCAGCGCACCACCAGCATTGTCGGCGTGACGGCCTCGACCGTGGCGGCGACGCCGCCGATCTGCACGCAGTTGCCGCGCACCGGCATGCAGCGGTTACGCCCGGCGACGTCGGCACAGTTATCCTCGGCGAAGTGGCCGTCGATGACGTTGAAGCCGCTGCCGAAGATGCGCAACAGCTCGCCGCGCTCGCCCTTGGCCGGGGCCACGGCGGTGATGACCGGCAGCTGGGCGCGATGCGCTTGAGCGGGGGCGAAGGCGGTGTTGCGGCCGTGGTCGCTCAGGTCGTCGGCGGCGATCTGCTCTTCGGCGCAAGCACTGCCGCCGCCGCAGTGTTCCCACTGATTGTTAGTTGCGTTAACCAAGGAAGCGCTGGCGTTGCGCAGGTTGGAGCCGCCGGCGGGCAGGTTGTTCTGGGTAAAGGCGTTGTGGCCGGGGCTGCCGCTGCCGCCGCCACCGAAGTCGGCGGTCGAGCCGTTGGCCACCACCGCGCCGTCAACCCCGTTGCAGACCATGCTGGTACCCTGCACCACCGCACTGGCCGCCGGCCCGACGTCGTTGAACACGCGCAACCCCGAGCTGCCGTTGGCGGCGAGATAATCATCACGCAGGCGAGCGATGGAGAAGGCGCGCACGGAAATGCCGTTGGCGCCGTTGCCGCGGGCGAGGTTGCCCCAAGTGACCAACTCGGAGGCGGCGGTAGGGGTACCGTCGTCATCCATGGCGTTGGCCGCCAGGCCGTTTTGCGCGCTGGCGCCGCGATTGCGCTCGACCAGATTGTGAATCGCTTGCACGTGCCCGCCGAGCGTGGCCTGGATGCCGCCGTTGGCGTTGTCGTGCACCCAGCTGCGCTCGATCCGGGCATAAGCACCGGTAGTGACTTTGATCCCCTTGTCGGCCGCACCGGTGATTTCGCAGTCGCGGATGACGTTGGCGCCGGCGGCGAAGTCTTTGCCGGCCTGTTGATCGACGCCGATGCCGTCGGCGCTGCCGGCGGTGTCGATCAGCGTACGCTCGACGACGTTGCCATCGGCGGCCGGGCCGTTGATGTTGAGTACGTCGCGGTTATTGCTGCCGGCGTTGCGCAGCCGCAGGCCGATGAGGCGGTTGCGCGCGCCGGTGATGGCCAGCGCGCCGATCGGCAAGGCGTTGGCGTCGATGACGCGGTTGCCGGAGGCACCGGTCTCGTCGGTGCCGTCGATGGTCACATCATCCGCTGCCAGTGCCGGCAGGGCGAACTCCAGGCCGACGGCTGTGAGTACACCGGGCGGGAAGACCAGCGGATCGAATTGCAGCAGCAGCGGCTTGGCTGCGCCGGCGGCATCTTGCAGCGCCTTGCGCAGCGAGCCGTCGCCGGCGTTGGCGGTGGTCGTGATCGACCACACCGTGGCGAAGACGGTGTGGTCGGCGCGATTGGCAACCTCGCCGGCGATGAGCAGCAGGCGTTGATGCTGGAGCTGGCCGGTGTCGGGCAATAGCACTTGGAGTGAGTGGCGCCAACTGCCAGGGGCGAGCGCGGCGAGCTGGCCGCAGGTGGTAGTGCCGGTGCCGGAGCAGACGAATGTTTGGGTGTAGGCCGTCGCCAGCGTGCCGGCGGCGCACTCACCGGCGAGGCGTTCGCCGCTGACCAGAATCGAGATCTCCTCCAGGCCGCTCAGATTGTCGACGGCGATTGCCAGCGCCGCGCCGGCGGTCGGGCAAGGCCGCGTGGTCGCCGTTGCCGTCGGGCTGGGCGAGGGCGTGGCAGACGGCGTCGGCGTCGGCAGCTGGAGCAGCACCGCGACCACGTCGGCGGCGTTGACGCGGCTGTCGCCGTTGCGATCGGATCCTCCAAACGGGTCGTTGAAGATGGCGTCGATGACGGCCGCGGTGTCGGAGAAGTCTGCGGCCGCCGGGCTCGGGGCCGCCAGGCACAAAGCGCTCAGCAGCAATGCCACGACCTGAAACGGGATCGAAGGGCCGGCCAGCCAGCGGCCCACAAGCAGCCCACGCACGGGTGCAGGCTGCCCATCTTTGCGCAGGCGAGTCAAACGGCTGCACGCGGCAGGCGAAGGCTCTCAGGGAGCGAAGTCGGGAGAGCAGGACGAAAGCGGGCGTTCTCGCCCGTAGCCGCATCGGCCACCTGTGCGGCTACGACACAGCGGAAGTCGCGCCGCGGCCGAGAGCGAGGCGTTGACCCCTCAATCGCCGTCCACCACCGCCGCCGCCGGGATGGTCACGGTGGTGAAGCGCTCCGGGTCGGTGCACTGCTCGTAGCCGCGCACCTCGATCCGGACATCCGGCCCCAGTACCTGCAACAGCGCATAGATCGGGGCCGCGCCGCAGACGCGGGTGGCGTTGTTGCTCTTGCTCAGTGCGGCAAAGAATCCGGCGGCGTCGGCGGCCGCAAGCCGGTCGATCAGGGCCTGGTCGTCGCGCCGCAAACGCGCCAGGCGCTCTTCGTCCATGATGAACTGGTCGCCGAAGTGCGGGCCCATGTGCGACAGGTCGGCGGCGGCAATCACCACGCTGTCGCCGGCCGACTCCGCGATCGTCTGGCGCAACGCGGCGATGAAGGCGGCGGTCTCCGGATCGGCCAGCGGATCACGGCGCTCGGCGAAAAGGTCTTGTTGCGAACCGCAAAGGATCGGTACGACCGCAACATCGGGGCCGAACAGCGCCTGCAGAAACGGCAGGTTCAGCTCGATGGAATGCTCGCCGCGATGGAGAAACTCGTCCTCGAACAGCGGATACGGGTAGGTGCGCGCCAGGCGACCGAGGAAGTCACTGTCGGTGACCGTCGTGCCCAGGGCCGTGCGGTAGTGCTTGCGGGTGGCGGTGAAGCGGCGAAAGCTGCGGTTGTGGGCGGTGCCGAGAATGACGAAGCGGCGCACCCCGGTGAGTCCGCGCAAGGCGCCGTACGCCTTGCCATAGGTGAGGTGCCCGCGCTGATAGTCGATGTGAGGCGCGATCAGGCCGCGCAGCTTGCCTGCCGGCGGCTGGTGGCCGTCGAGGTATCCCAAGACCTGTTCCCGCGCGGCGGCACCGTCATCGGGATAGCTGCTGCCCATCGCAATCGGCGCACGCTCGCGCAGGCGCGCGAAATCGCCGACCAACTCGATCACCGCGCTGCGGTAAGCAGTGTCGAACAAGAACAGGCTGGCGGAGAGATTCTGCACCAGTTGGCGCACGCGCTCGGGGGTATCGCTGGCTGGGACGATCGCGGCCGCTTGCGCCGCGATCTGGTCGAGCGAGCGGCTGCCGTCGAGCAATTGCAACACCTTGACCCCCGCCGCTGTTAGCGCCAGCGCGCGCGGGCTGATCCGTTCCGGATCGGTCAGCACGTAGGAGACCGTGCCGTTATCGCTTACGGGGGTAAGATCGAGCCGGCGCAAGCGCGGGGGCTCGGGGGCAGCTTCAGAACGGCGCGCCGCACGGTTGAGCTGTTCGAAAGCCCGCAGGGTCTCGCGGTGGTGGAGCGGATAGCGCATGAGAACCTCGTCGTCATCGTCCGCTGGCGGTGGCTGTAGCAGTTGCCACAGCGCCGCGGCGGTGATCACCACCACCGTCGCGCGCACTGCCGACCCCGGCGGAGCTCGCATTGGCCGACAATGGCGCAGGGTTGCGACGGGTTCAAGTAGGGTAGGACATAGCCGCGAGCCCTTGCGCCGTTACCGGCTTGAACCCTAGAAGGCTCTGGCAATGGTGCCGCAGAAGCCTTGTCCGCATTATCCCGAATGCGCCGGCTGTGCCTTGATCGGCCGGCCCTACGGCGCGCAACTCGTACACAAGCGCGCCAGCGTGCAGGCCGCACTGGCGCGTTATCCCAGCCTGGCGGCGGTCGAGGTGCTGGAGGTCGTGGGCTCTCCCAGCGCCTTCGGCTACCGCAATCAGGCCAAGCTGGTGGTGCGGCACACGCGCGGCGGATTGCTACTGGGCATCTACCAGCCCGGCAGCCATCGTGTCATCGACATCCGCCACTGCCCGGTCCACCACCCGTTGATTGCCGCGGTGCTGCCGCGGCTGGCGGAGCTGCTCGAGCGGCACGCGCTGCCGATCTACGACGAGCGCAGCCGGCAAGGGCTGCTGCGCTATGTGATCGTGCGCGCGTCGCTGTGGACCAAGCAGGTCCAGGTCATTCTCGTAACCAGCGAGCGCGCGTTGCCCGCCGGGCGGGAGCTGGTGCGCGCCCTGCGGCGCATCCGCGGCGTCGCCAGCGTGGTCCAGAACATCAACCCCACCGCCGGTAACGTCATCATCGGGCCGCAATTCGTGGCCCTGGACGGCCCGCTCGACTTGCTCGAACGCATCGGCGAGTTGAAGTTGAAGAGCCGGGCCGGCGCCTTCTTGCAGGCCAATATCCCGGTGGCCCGCAAGGTCTACGAACGCGTGCGGCAGTGGGCCGACCCGGCCCCCGACGACGTCGCAATTGATCTCTACTGTGGGGTCGGTGCCATCAGCTTCCAGCTCGCCACCGCGGCCAGCTGGGTGGCCGGCATCGAGGAGTCGCCGCTCGCCGTGCTCGACGCCAAAGCCAACACCCGGCTAAACGGCTACCACAACGTGCGCTTTCACGCCGGCGACACCGCGGTGTTGCTGCCGGCGATCGCCGCGCAGTGCGAGCGCGTCGACCTGATCACGCTGAACCCGCCGCGCCAAGGCGCCAGCGAGGCCACTCGCCGGGCCGCGCTGGCGTGCGCCCCGCGGCGGGTGGTGTACGTCTCGTGCGATCCGGCCACTCTGGCCCGCGACCTCGACTGGTTCGCCACCCACGGCTATCACACCACCGCGATCCAGCCCTACGACATGCTGCCGCAGACCGAGCACGTCGAGTGCGTGGCGCTGCTGTCGCGAACCTAATCGCCGGTTGAAAACGCCGTAGTCGATCGCGAAAGCACAGCGCCCCTCACCCGCTGTCGGGTTCTGCACCGGAGACCTTGCCGCGTGCGGCCCCGCTAAGCCTTGCCTGCGCCCCGCCGCCCCCGTCTTCGACCAGCTCGCGCGCTTGCCTGGAGCCTCTAATCGCCCACCCGTTGGACTTCAACCGCAGTGCCGCGCGGGTTGTAGCAGGGTGAGGCGTAATACATGCGGTAGCTGAGGTGCCCGTAGTCGCCGACCAGATGCAGCGGCTTGAGCGGCGACACCACCACTTCCTGATGGCCGCGCCAGCCGCGGAACTGGTAAGGCTCCCAGGCGTGATAGCTGATGATCTGCCCCGGCCGCACCGCCGGGCTGCGTTTGACGATGACCTCGAACTCGCCGAGGTCGTTGAACACGCGGGCGCGGTCGTGATCGCGCAGGCCGCGCGCCGCGGCGTCCTCGTCGTTCATGTAGATGACCGGCTCGCCGCGCTGCAACTGCAACATGAAGGGCTGATCGCGCCAGATGGCGTGAATCGACCAGCGCGTGTGCCCGCCGCTGAGCTGGAGCGGATAGCGGCCGCCGGCGGGCGGCGGGTCTTTGTGCACCGGCAGCGCCTCCCGCATTTCGAGAAACCACGGGTGATCCAAGTAAAACTGCTGGCGGCCGGTGAGCGTCGGCCACGGTTCCTTGTGCTCGACGAACCACTGCGAGGGGTAGACGCTCTGGCCCGGCTCGAAATCACTGCACACGGCCGTGCCCGGTCCGTATAGGCCGATGTCCTGAATCCGCACGGCGCCCCGCTGCGCCGCATCACTCCACGTGAGCCCCTGGGTTTGCGAGGAGTTGCTGACGATGTGCTCGAGCGCTGTGACATCGTCGCGCCAGTCGAACCGGCCGTTGAAGGTCCAGCGCTCGTAGAGGGTGGCGAGGTCGCGTTCTTCGCCGAGGACGCCGCGGTAGGGCCCCAGCCCGCGCGCGCGCGCCCGTTGCTGAATGACTTCCGCCAGGCGCCCGTAGATCTCCCACTCGCTCTTGGCCTCGGCGAGCGGCTCGACGGCTTTGTCGCCGAAGACGATGTAGGGAAGATAGCTCTGCCCATACTTGATGCCGCGCTTCTCGTAGTATGCCGCCGCCGGCAGGACGATGTCGGACTTCAGCGCGGTGGTCGACATGCGGAAGTTGGTGCTGACGATCAACTGCAGCTTGGGCCACAGCACGCGCTCGGCCACCTGGGGCGCGGCCCAGCGCCGCAACGGGTTGGCGGCGGTGGCGAAGAAGATCTTGGGCTCCTTGTCGGGCTGCAAGTGCAGCGGCATCCAGCCCTTGCCGAGCGCCTCCTTGAGGTACTCTTGCGGCGGGCGCGGCAGCGACGGGTCGCTCCAGCCGGCTTTGCCGGCCACCTCCGCCATACCGGCGTGATACCACAGCCACAGCGCGTAAGGTTGAAACGGCCGCTCGCTGCGCGCGACCTGGCGCATGACGCCTTCAACCATGCGCACGCTCGGGCGATAGAACTTGAGCGCCAGCCGGTACAGCGGATTCATCTCGAAGCCGCTGGCCAGCGACTCGAAGCCGAACATGCTCCACATCGCGCTCAGGCGCAGCCCGCCGCCGCGTTTGCCCTGGTGCCCGCACAGCGCCAGCAACAGAATCATGGCGCGTTGCATCAGGTCGGTGTGGTAGTGCTTACACGAGCCGAACGAGGCCAAGATCAGCCCGGCGCGGGCTTTGGCGAACTCCCGCGCCACGCGCCGGATGCTCTGCGGACCGACGCCGGTGATCTGGGCGGCGCGCTCCGGCGTGTAGCTGTCCAACTGGGCCTTCAGCAGCTCGAACACCGGCCGTACCGCCACCAGCTGGCCGCCGGCGAGCGGCACCGTGTACGAGCCGGTGAGCGCGGGTCGGATCTCGACACCGAAGAAGCGGCCGGTGCGCAAGCGCAGCGACTGCAGCGAGTGCCCCATTGAACCCGGCACTTCGACGGCACCGCCGCTGGCTTCGTCCCAGCAGTAGAAGATGTCGTCCTTGCCGCCGGGTTGCACGTCGCTCTGGCGCAGGAAGCGGCGGCTGTCGTCGCGTACCAGCAGCGGCAGATCGGTCTGCTCTTTGACGTAGGCCGCATCGTAGAGCTGCTCGCTCACGATCACCTGCGCCATCGCCAGCCCCAGGGCGGCATCAGTGCCGGGGCGCGGGTTGAGCCAGCCGTCGCAATGGATCGCGGTGGCGTTGTAATCGGGCGTGATGTTCACTACCTGTGCGCCGCGGTAGCGCGCCTCCCACAAGAAGTGAGCTTCAGGGATACGGGCGTAATTCGGGTTCATCGACCAGACGATGATGTAGTCGGAGTGAAACCAGTCGTCCGCGGTGCCGTCGACGTTCACCAGGCCCCAAGTCTGCACCGCGCCCATGGGCATGTCACCGACGCCGGAGAGGGTGTCGAGCGTGGGCGCGCCGAGCAGCGAGAACAGCAGTAACTCGCCGGAGGAGCTCGGCCCGAAGTCGATATTGGTGCCGAAGTCGTAAGCGATCGCCCCCGGGCCGTCGGCGGCAATCGTGTCGATGACCGCGTCGGCGATCTCGTTGAGCGCGGCCTCCCAAGAGATCCGCTGCCACTGCCCCGAGCCGCGCGGGCCGACGCGCTTGAGCGGATACTTGAGCCGGGCCGGGCCGTAGCTGAGCGCGCTGTGGCAGGCGCCCTTCTGGCAGCCGCGCGGGCCGAAGTCCGGCAGCCCGGCGTTGGTTTGTGAATAGACCGCTGCCTGCTCCTCGCGCCAGGCGATGCCGTCCTTGACGTAGACGTCCCAGCTGCAAGCAGCGGCGCAGTTGGCGCGCAGGTGGGTGCCTTTCGTTACCTTATCCCACTGCCAGTGTTGGCGGTAGACGTCCTCCCAGCCGCGGTAGTCGGAGGGCAGCGGTATCGACCCGCTGCCGCCGCTGTCGGCCGCCGCCGGCAGCCGCAAGTAGTCCAGCGACAAGACCAGGGCGGCAGCGCCGGTGCCTTGCAAAAAGCGGCGCCGAGTAAGCGCAGGGTTCATGGTGCCCGCCTCATTGCAACACGCCTTGCTCGCTCAGGCGCGCCAGCTCGCCGGCCGACATGCCCAGCAGCTCGCCGAAGACATAGTCGTTGTCCTCACCGATGCGCCGGTAAGGACCGACCAACCCGGGGGTGTCGGAGAATGCGATCGGCAAGCGCGCCAGCGGGACATCCGGACCACGCTCCCACGCCGTCCCCGGGCGCTGCGGATCGGGGACGTAGTAAGTGGTTTCGCTGTACAGGCCGCGGTGCTGCAGCTGCGGATCCTCGGCCAAGTCTTGCCCTTTGGCCACGATGCCGGCCGGAACGGCGGCGGCCTGCAATGCGCGCATCAGCTCGTGCTTGTCCCAAGCGCGGGTGACGCCGGCCAGCAAGGCGTCGAGCTCGTCCTCGTGCGCCCGGCGCTCGCCGGGACTGACAAAGCGTGCTTGCGCGGCCCACTCGGGGTGAGCGAGCACTCGGCACAGGGCCTGCCATTGGGCGTCATCCCACACCGCGATCGCGCACCACTGGTCCTGACCGCGGCAGGGGTAGACGTTGTGGGGCACGGCCACCGGATCATGGTTGCCGCGGCGCGCCGGCAGCGCGCCGGATGCTTGCAACTCGAGCAGCGCCGCGGCGACGGTGCTGGCGCCGGAGCGAAAGATCGAGCCTTCGATGAAAGCGCCGGCGCCGGTACGGCGGCGGCGCTCGAGCGCCGCGATCACTGCAAGTGATTGGAGGACGGGCGTGTGGTAGTCGGAGTACGCCGAGTTGAGGCAGCAGGGCGGGGCGCCGGCTTCGCCCGAGAGCAACGAGATGCCGCATAGGTGCTGAGCCATGATGCCGTAGAGTTTGTAGCGCTCGTAGGGACCGGCACCGAATCCACTCTGATGGACGATGATCGACTCCGGCCTGGCGCGCCGCAGCTCGTCGAGATCGAGACCCCAGCGCGCCAGAGCATCACGGCGGAAGTTGGTCATGAAGACATCGCTGGCCAAGATCAGCCGTTTGAGCACGGCCGCGCCCTCGGCCCGGCGGACATCGAGGGTCACGCGCAGCTTGAGCGCCTGGTACTCGGGCTGCCCCATGCCGTGACCCCAGGGCGGCACCCAGTTGAGCTGATCGAGAGCATTGTTGCTCTCGACCTTGATGACCGTCGCACCCAGAGCTGCCAGGATTCGGCCGGTGAGCGGCAGCGCGATGAACGGGCCGAACTCGACTACGCGTACCCCGGCAAGCACGGCCGCGGGGCCCGTGCTGCAACCCGCGCCCGGGCACGGCTCGGTGGCCGCCTCCTGCCAGCGTTCGCCGCACAGGATCTCTTCGTTCGCCTCACCCAGCAGCGGCGCGGCGCGGGTGGCGGCCGCGACACCTGGCCCGAGCAGGCTGAGCGGATACTGTAGCGAGCCGGCCACGGGGTGCCGCAACTCCCGCCAGAGGTCGCCCTGGGCCAGGCCGGCGTCGGCGAGCAGGTCCGCCACGGTGTTAACCGGGGTGACCACGAGGTTGCGCCGCTGGCCTTCGTGGAACAGCTGCGCCCGGGTTTGACAGGTGGTGAACTGCAGCAAGACCGTCTCGATCAGATCGCGATGGGCGGCGCGGGCATGAATGCCGCCGCGCAGGGCCTCCGCCAGAATCTCCTCACTACCGGTGACTTCGTGCAGCCAATGCGACAGGGCGTCCCATTCCTGCGGTTTGATGATGCCCAAGCCCACCCAGCCGTCCTGGCAGGGGAAGACGCCCGCGGGCACGGCCAGCGCCGACACCGGCCCCACGCGCGTGGCGTTCTTGCCCCGGGTGCGCCAGAGCAGCACCGGGTGTTGTTCGAGGATGAAGCTCAGCAGCGCTTCCTGCATTGAGACGTCGAGGTGCTGGCCCGGGCTGCCGTGCCAGTCGCGGTGGCAGAGTGCCGCCACCACCCCGAGCGCCGCATACATTGCCGGCGCGAAGCGTGACTGCTCGTTGCCCAGGCGCATCGGCGGCTGCTCGGGATCACCGGTTATCTGCATGAAACCGCTGGTGGCCATCGCAATCAGGTCAGAGGAGCGATGGTGGCGGTGTGGTCCGCTCTGACCGTAGGGCGTGATCGAGGCCAGCACCAGGCGCGGATTGATTTCGTGCAGCTGGCGATAACCCAGTCCGAGCGCATCGAGCGTGCCCGGCGGCCGATCCTCGATCAGCGCATCGGCGTTGCACACCAGTTCGAGGAAACGGGCGCGCCCTTGTGGATCGGAGAGTTCGAGCGTGATCGAGCGTTTGTTGGTGTTGAACGCCAAGAAATCGAGACTGGTGCTACGCTCGGCACCCAGCGGCGGCTTGGAGCGAGCCGGATCACCCGCCGGCGGCTCGACTCTGACGACCTCGGCGCCGAGGTCGCCGAGCAGCTTGCCGCAGAAAGCGCCGGCGATGCCGCACAGGTCGAGAATGCGATAGGGGCGCAGAAGCAGCTCCGACATGGGTGCTCCCCGGGCGCGCTCAACCCTGGGCGGCGGGCGCGCCGGGCTGCCGGCGCATCGACCGGCGGAGGTCCCAGCTGATGACCTTGATCGGCTCGAAGCGCACGGCGACGCGGTTGGGGGTATCGAGTGCGGCCATAAATGTCTGCTGGCGCTTGCGATCACCGGGAAAATACTTCTCCACCTGAGCCTGGCACACGCGGCGGACGGCGTCGCGATCCTCGACCAGCTGGGCCCGCGCCTTG
The DNA here is from genome assembly GCA_016210005.1 of Deltaproteobacteria bacterium. Taxonomy (NCBI): domain Bacteria; kingdom Pseudomonadati; phylum Myxococcota; class Myxococcia; species Deltaproteobacteria bacterium. Next base: position 31,065 of record JACQVA010000006.1, read on the forward strand.
ATCGCCACGCCGGCGGTTTTCGACATCGTCAGATCACCGTTAGAGACACACAGACACGTGCGGGGATCACGGCGGAAGGCCTTCTCCTTGGCGCGGCCGCGCACGGTCGTGGTCCACACCACGCCGTCGAGCACGCAAAAGAAGTGCACCGTTACCATCGGGAAGTCGTCGCTGGTGTGGTGGCTGAGATACAGCTCCCCGGCCGTCGCGAGCAGCTCCGCGATGGCCGCGGCGGTCATCGTCGTTTCCGGATGCTTGGCCGGGTCGCCCCAGCGATCGACGACCTCGGGGCGAATCTTGTCGAGCAGATCGTCAGCCATGATGGGCCTCGATCGCAAGGCCGGCGCCGCCAACGAGCGGACAAGTGACGTGCGCCGGGCTGCTTGTTCTTGGGGCCGGGCGGCTCATCGGCTAGTCGGCAACCGCGTGCTGCGCGCAGCGGCCGAGGACCGCCACCGCCTGCTCGACCATTTCCGTCACCACCTGCGCCGCGGGCTTGAGTTCGTGGAGCATGCCGACCACTTGTCCCGCCGCGGTGGCGCAGATATCGCCGCGGTGGGCGCGGCCGGCGCCGGCCATGACCGGCGTGGACAGGATCATCTGGAACGGCATCGGCAGCGGCGTCAGCCCCGAGGCCTCGAATTCCTCCACCCACTTGTTCTTCAGCTGGCGCATCGGTTTGCCGGTAACCGCGCGGCTCACCACCGTGCCCTCCTCGTCGCTGTCGAGCATGGCCTGCTTGAGGAACCCCGAGAGCCAGGCTTCCTCGGTGGTACAGAACACCGTGCCGCACCACACACCGGCGGCCCCGAGTGCCAGCGCCGCCGCCAAGCCACGGCCGTCGGCTATGCCGCCGGCAGCGACGATGGGCGTGCCCGGAGCCGCGTCGACCGCCTGTGGCACCAGCGCCATCGTACCGATGCGGCTGTTGTGACCGCCGGCTTCGGTACCCTGCACGACGATGATGTCGACGCCGCCGTCGCGCATGCGGCGGACATGCTTGACGTTGCCGGCGATGCCGATGACCTTGGTGCCGCGGGCGTGGAACTCAGCCAGCATCGGCGAGGGATCACCCAGCCCGGCGGCATACACCGGCACCCGTTGATCCATGATGACTTCGAGTTGTTTCTCGAAGAAGTCATGGGTCCAGTCCCACGCCAACTCCTGCGAGACCCCGAACAGCTCTTGGCTGACCTCGCCGCGCGGCGGCGGATCGGGGATGGCGTGCTGCTCTTTGAAGCGGCGGGCGAACTCGGCGTAGGCCTCGGGAATCTTCTGCTTCATGCTGCCCTTCGAGCCGCTCTTCGGTACGCCCAGCGGCAGCAGGGTATCGACCCCGAAGGGCGCGGAGGTGAGCTTGCGCGTCTGCTCGATCCATTCGTTGAGGGTGTCGGGCTGCAGCGGCGCCGCGCCCAGAATGCCGAGCCCGCCGGCGTTGGAGACTGCCGCCGTCAGTTCCGGGCAGGAGACCCGCCCCATACCGGCGAGCATGACCGGATGGCGAATGTCGAGCAGGTCACAAAGTGTGGTGTGCAAGCGTGCGGGTGTCATGAATTCCTCGCTATGGTGCCAGCAGCTCGACCGCGCGCAGCTTCGCCGCTACGTCGTCGAGGCCGGCTTGATGCAAGTGGGCTGCGGTCGGCCGCCCGTCTTTGTCCCAGCCGCGCAGGCGGTAGAGGTTTTCCAGCTCGGTGGTGTATTCGCCGCGATCGAGTTCAGCGCCCTCGAAGCGGCCCTGCGTCACGGGGCTGTTGTAGTAAGCGTCGGGGAAGTAATCGTCGGCCTTGCGAAACCCGTGCAGCAGCTGCATCGCCTGCTCGAGCTGGCGGATGCGGTCGCCGGCCTGATGGAGGTCTTCCCAAGTCACGTCGATGCCGGTGACCGCGCTGAAGCAGCGGGCGATGTCTTCCAACCCCATGCGCATCTGTGCCCAGGTGGTAAAACGCTGGCAGATACCGAGGCTGTTACAGACCGACAGGTGGTTATCGGAGTAGAACTTGGCGAGTGACTTATCGTCGAACACCATCGGGTTGCAGATGTAGGAGTCGGCCCACTGCCGCGCCACCGGTTCGGGCACGCCGATGTGGCGGTAGCGTTCGTAGTCGACGTTGCCCTCGGCCATGAGGGTGTCGGTGTTGAGCACGTCGCACTCGCGGATGTCGAGGGCGCGTGAAAACGCCATGCCCTTGAGCGGCCGGAAGTCGGCCGGCACCTCACGGCGCTTCTTGTTGGAGCGGATCAAGCTGGTCAGGCGGGCAAGTTCCAAGCCGCGGCGGCGGGCAAGTTCGCCGGCGGCAGCAAACGTCCCTTCCGCCAGCACCGCGCCGAAGCCGCGCCGTTCGGCGATCTGGAGAATCAGCTGCTCTTCGGCTTGGGCGTCGCCCCATTCGAGCCGCAGCCCGCCGGTATCTGCCGCCGTCAGCAGGCCTTCCTGCCACCAGTGCATCGCGGTGGCCACCGCGCAACCGGCGGTGATGCTGTCGAGGCCGAGATCGTTCACCAGGTTGGTGAGGTGGAGAATGGTGGCGTAGTCCGACACCCCGCACATGGGGCCGAGCGGAATGATGGTACCGGCCTCGCCGCCGGAACCCTGCTCGCCGCTGAAGTCGCCGGAGTTGATCTGCCAGTGGTGATCGCAATGCTGGAAGCAGGCGTGACAGGCCTTGGAGCCGCTGGCGAACTCTTTGCGGAAGCGCTCGATGCTCAGATGCTCGTACGGGAAATCGCGCACCTGCATGTTGTACTGGCAGGTGAGCGTGCCGGAGAGTTCGACCAGCCACTTGGTGCCCTGCTCGCCGAAGCGCTTGAAGCGGGCCTCGGCGCGGTTCTTTTCGTAGACTGCGCGAAAAGCGGCGAAGGCCTCCGCTGGACGCGCCACCGGCACGCCGCGCGTGCCTTTGACCACGATGGCCTTCAAGTTCTTGGCGCCGAACACGGCGCCGGTGGACCCGGCCGAGGGCGCCCGGAAGAGATCACAGGTCGGCATCGAGCCGTGGACGCGGTTCTCGCCGGCGGGGCCGATGATCAGCCGCGCGTACTGGGTCAGGGCGACTTCATGCTGCAAGAGGTGATCGCATTCGCGCACCCGTTTGCCCCACAGCTGGCGCGCGTCGCGCAGCTCGACCTGGTCATCGGCGATGCGCAGATACACCGGATGCGGCGCCTGGCCGGTGATGACGATGGCGTCGTAGTTGGCCCACTTGAGTTCGCTGGCAAAGCCGCCGCCGGCGTTGGCGTCGAGGTAGCCGCCGAGTGAAGGGCTCAAACCGACGGCGACCGTCAGCCGCCCCGAGCCCGGGGTCAGAGTGCCCGAGAGCGCGCCGGGGGCAACGCAGAGCACGTTCTTGGCGCTGAAGGGATCGCGCTCGCTGAAGTCGCAAGCGTCGAAGATGAGCTTTTCGGCGAAGCCTTGGCCGCCCAGAAACGCGCGCGCGAAGCCGGCTTCGAGCGGCTGCCGTTCGATCGCCCCACTGCTCAGATCGACACGCAAGATGGTGCCCGCCCAGCCACAAGACCTCATGACTCACCCCCGATCAGCTTGCGGGCCGTGGCGCTGCGTTTGGCGAACGAGACCGCTTGCGGCTCGAGGTATTGCAGCGCGCCGGTCTCACAAAACTGCACGCAGCGCGGCTCGCCGTCGCAGAGGTTGCACTTGAGTACCGGCCGGCCCAACGGATGCACCGACATGGCGCCGTACGGGCAGCCGATCACGCACATGCGGCAGCCGATGCAGAGCTCGTAGTTCACCACCAGTGCAGCGGTAGCCGGGTTGCGCCGAATGGCGTGGGGCTGGCACACGAGTTCGCACATCGCCACGTCGCACTGCTGGCAGACCGCCGGCACGTGCAGGCCTTCTTCTTCCCAGCGCACGATCGCCAGCCGCGCCGCCGCCGGGTTGGCGACGCCGTCGTGATGCAGCGAGCAAGCGATTTCACACAGCCGGCAACCGGTGCAGCGCGTGTGATCTACCGCGAGGATCTTCATGCGGCGGCTCCTTTGACCTCAGGGGGTGCACTCGCGGCGGCGCCGGCGAGCGCCCGGCACAGCATTTCAACCGGGTGCGCCACCGCGCGGCCGCTGCCGTGCTCGAGCTGCATTTTGCAGGCGCCGCAATCGGTCAGCACCGTATCGAACGCGCTGTCCTTGACGGCGGCAAACACGCCGGCGCCGATCTCCATCGATTGCCGGTAATGGGCGCGCTCGAGTCCGAAGGTGCCGGACAGCCCGCAGCAGCCGCGGCCGATGTCACGGACCGCAAACCCCGGCAGCTGCCGCAGCAGCTCGACCGTGTCGTTCTCCATCCCCAGCGCGCGCAGATGACAGGGGAGATGATAGGCCGCGCTTTGCGAGCACCCGCCCAGCCGGCCGGCGAGGCCGCCGCGTTCGAGCAGAAAGCGCGACCAGAAATGCGTGTGGGCGGCGACGCGATCGGCGGCGGGCGAGGCGAACAGCCGCGGGTAGTCGCGTGCCAGCGCCAGTTGGCAGCTCGGGCAGCTGGTAATGATCTCATCACCGGCTTCAACGTGCTGGGCCAACGCCGCGACATTGAACTCGACCAGCCGCTGCGCGGCTTCGAACTCACCCTTGGCATAGAGTGGAATGCCGCAACACTTCCACGCCGGCACGACGACTTCGTAGCCGAGCGCCTCCAGCAACTGCACCAGCGCTTGCCCGACCTCCGGGTTGTTGTAGTTGGCGAAGCAGCCGAAGTAGTACACCAGCCGAGGGCGTACACCGGATGAGGTACCCTCACCCTGACCTGCGGGTGGCGCGGGAGCGGGAACCCTCCGCTGCGGTGCGGAGGCCGACTGGTGTTCGCGGCGGGCGTACCAGCGCGCGAAAGTATCGCGCCGAAAGGCCGGCAACGGCCGCTCGCAGGCCAGCCCGAACACCTGCGCCATCACCGTGGCTGCCAGCGGCAGCTTGGGCGCATAGTTGCTCAGCGGGGCGGTGGCCGAGAAGGCTTTGTCCAGCAGCTCGACTTCGCCTTGTAGGCGGCGGCGCCAGCCGGCCGGGCCGCGGCCGTGTTGGGCCAGCGCTTGCGCCCGCCGCTGCGCGATCAGGTTGGGAATCGGGATGTCGAGCGGGCAGTCGACCTCGCAGTTGCCGCACAGGGTGCAGAGTTCGAGTGATGGGTTATCACCACAGAGGTGACTCCAAAGGTAGTCCTTCGGGCTCCAGCCCCGCGGCCCGCGAAACTCGGGGTAGGTCGGGCAGCGGGTGGCGCACGCGCGGCAGCCAATACAGATGAACAACTCGTGATACTGGCCGCGCAGAAGTTCACGGCGGCCGTTGTCGAGCACAATGACCTCGATGGCGGCGGGGGCATCGCCGGCAGGCAGAAAGCGCTCGAGCGGATTGCCGAGCGGGCGCGTGCGGGCAAGGTCGAGCAGAACGCTGTCGGCGCCGTAGGTGCCGGCGGCGTTGACCTGGCGCAGCGCGGCGGCGTCATCGGCGGCGAGCTTGTCGAGGGCGACGACGAAGATCAATTGCCGCGCGGCGCCGAGCAGCTCGCCGATGTTGGCGGAATGTTGCAGCAGGTAGAGCGCGCCGGTGGCGGCCGAGGCGGCGTTGACGCCGAAGAGCCCGACGACGGCGCGGCGTTGCCGGCCGGCCTCGCCAACCGCCACTGCCCGGCTCGCCCACCCGCCGGTGTCGCGGTGCGGCGGCAGTTGCCAGAAGCGCTGGTAACGGCCGGTGAAATCGTCATTGCCGGGCCCGTAGGTCGGGACGACGCTGAGCCGGCGCTGAGTGAGAGCGGCTTGCAGCTCGCCGATGACGGCGGCGCGGGTGGCGGCAATCGGCGAGCCTGCGGCCACCGCCGCGATGCGCTCAGCCGCCGCCGCCGCGGTGGCAGCGCGGGTCACGGTGAGGCCGCTGCGAGCCAGTGCCGCCACGAAGCGCTGTTGCAGTTCGTCGCTGTGGGCCGCGGCGTGCTCACGATCGCGCCGCAGCGCCGAGAGCGCCGGCGCGGGCGCGAGTGCGCGGCGCACTAGGCTGGCGGCAGCGCGTTGCCGGGCCGGCTCGTTACTGGGCTCGCTGAGGTAGATCGGCAGCATGAACTCGGATTGCTCACCACAGGATTGCTCACCGCAGCGGCCCACGGAGGCAAAGGCTAGAGCGCGGGAAGCTTGTCGGCGATGGCACGTTCGCGCGTTGGCGGTCTTGCAGTAGCGGCCTCCGTGTCGGTTCTCTGTCTCTGTGGTGGTCCAATCCGAAGTTATCCGCGCGCGGCGGTTGACGCGCGCTTTGGCCGGCTGGCCCGGCGCTTGCCGGGGGCTTTCGAGTTGTTGGCGGGAGCGGCTTTGTTCGCCCGCAGGCGTTTGGTCTTGGCCCAGTCGATCTGGTTCTTCTTAGCGTCGATGGCCACGCGATAGACCTTGGCGGCTTGTTCCACCGTGACGTAGTCGTTACGCACATCGGCCAGCACCCGCTCGGGATCGCGTTGATGCGCCAGGCCGTAACCGCCGCCGCCGTTGGCACGAATGCGGACGCTGTCGCCGGGCTGCAGCATGTAGCCCTTTTTCGGATGCGGCCGGATGGTGCGGTTGATCACCAAGTCGGCGGTAGCGCCCGGCAGCCCGCCGCGCAGGCCCAGCGGCGGGTGATTGATGCGCTCCTGCATGCAGAAGAAGGTCGCCGGTTTCTTGCTTTGCACCTGGACCTCGATTTCCTGACCCAGGCCCCCACGATACTTACCCGCGCCGCCGGAGTCACGCACCATTTCGCGTTTGCGCACGAACAGCGGGAACTCGTTCTCGATCACCTCGATCGGGATGTCGGAGATGACGAACGGGAACAGCGTGGTCGGCGAGTCCTTGGTCGGGCGTGCGCCCATGCCGCCGAGGCAGGTGCAGATGCCGACCATGGGATCGCCGCGCTCGTTGGTGCCGATGACGCCGAAGTTGGAGACCGCGGCGGAGTCGGCGACGACGCGGTTGGGGATCACTTTGGCGAGTGCGCCGAAGACGGCCGACGGGATGTAGAAGCCGGTGAGGTGCCGGGCCATTACCGGGGCCGGGTACTTGGCGTTCATGATGCTGCCTTCGGGCGCGACCAGGGTGAGCGGCCGGTAGCTGCCTTCGTTGTCGCGCACGTGCGGGAAGATGGTGCACATCAGGCACTGGTGCGTCAGCGCCAGGGTGTGGTTGTACACCAGATTGATGCCGTACATGCTTTGGGGCGAGCTGCCGGAGTAGTCGATGGTGATGTCGGAGCCCTTGATCGTCAGCGCCAGCGCCATCTTCACCGGGTCTTTGGCATCGTAACCGTCGGTGAAGGTAGCGTAACGGTAGGTGCCGTCGGGGATCAGCGCGATGGCGGCGCGCGTGGCCTCCTCACTGGTGCGGATCATCGCTTGCGAAAGGCCGTCGAGATCGGCGAGGCCGAACTCCTCCATCATGCGGGCGATCTTGTTGGCGGCGGCTTCGGCGGCGCCCATTTGCGCGCGAATGTCGGACAGCACCACCTCCGGATGGCGGATGTTGCTGGAGACCATCTCGAAGATGTCGAGGTTGGGCTCGCCGGCGGCGAAGAGCTTTACCGGCGGGATGAGGATGCCTTCCTCGTACAGCGAAGTGCTGTCGGCCGAAAAGCCGCGCCCGCCCATGTCGATGTGATGGCCGAGGTAGGCGGCGAAGCCGACCAGCTGCTCGCGCAAGAAGATCGGCGCAATCACCGCGGTGTCGTTGATGTGGCCGCCGACTTTCCACGGGTCGTTGGAAATCAACACGTCGCCGGGTTTCAACTCATCGGGGGAGAACTTCTCGAGCAGGCACTTCACCGTTTGGCGAATGTGACATTCGCCTTCGTCGGCGTGGGTCATGAAGTTGCCCTGCCGGTCGTAAAGACCGGCCGAGCAGTCCTTAGCCTCGCGGATGATGGGCGAGAAAGCCGCGCGAATGAGGCCGGCGATCTCCTCGTTGAGGATGGTGCGGCAGCGGTTCCACAGAATCTCGAGCGTGACCGGATCGAAGGTGCTCATCACACGGCTCCCGTTGGTACCGACACCACCACGTTTCCGAGTTGATCGACCGTGGCGGTGCCTCCAGGGCCGATCACCACGGTCGACTCGCGCTCCTCGATCACGGCCGGTCCGTCGCAACTGAAACCGGGCGCGAGCTGATAGCGATCGTAGACCGGGCAGGGGCGCAGTTCGTTGAACTCGGGGAAGTACACCGGACGCTCGCCCTTGCGCGCCGAGCCGGTGGCGGCGCTGCGGCGATGGTTGAGCGTCAGCTGCGGGCGCGGGCCGGCGGCGACGATCTTCCAGTTCACGCCCATGACTTCGAGGTCGGGGTGGCTCCAGTTGTATTTCTGCATGTGGGCGGTGGAGAAGGCATTGAGAATCTGCTCGCGGTGCTCGGGGCCCAGGCGGCCGGATGGAATCGACACGTCGATCTCGCGTCCCTGCAGCGCGTAACGCATATCGGCCGAGCGCGTGATGGTCACCTGCTCGCGCGGCACGCCGGCCTGGCTGAGCAGGCGGCGGCCTTCCTCCTCCATCTCGGCATAGATGCGGTTGAGCGTGTTGGGCTCGAAGTCGGTGAGTTTGAGGATGTAGGTCCGGATGAAATCGAACGACAGCGGTGCCACCAGGAAGCCGAAGGCGGAAGCGACGCCGGCGACGTGGGGGACCAGGAAGCGCCGGATGCCGAGCTTGCGGCAGACGTTGAAAGCATGCACCGGGCCGGCACCGCCGAAGGCGATCATGGTGTACGGCCCCAGTTCGATGCCCTTCTCGACCGCCAGCACGCGGGCGGCGTTGGCCATGTTCTCATCGACGATGTTGTGGACGCCCCAAGCAGCGGCAAGCACGGTCAGTTTGGCCGGCTTGGCGATCTGTTCGCCGAGCGCGGTCTCGGCGGCCGCGCGATCGAGCGCCATGCCGCCGCCGAGGAAGTAGCCGGCGTCGAGGTAGCCGAGCACCAGGTCGGCATCGGTGACGGTCGGCTGGGTGCCGCCCCGCCCGTAGCATACTGGGCCCGGCGCCGCGCCCGCACTGAGCGGTCCGACGGTGAGCAAGCCCATTTGGTCGAGGCCAGCGATCGAGCCGCCGCCGGCGCCGATTTCCAGCATGTCGATCACCGGCAAGTTGACCGGCAACCCGCTGCCTTTCTTGAAGCGGGCCATGCGTGCGACCTCGAACTCCTTGGTCACCTGCGGCTTACAGTCGTCGATCAGGCAGCTCTTGGCGGTGGAGCCGCCCATGTCGAAGGAGAGGATGTGCGGATAGTTGAGCTGTTCGCCGAGAAAGGCGCCGAGCACCGCGCCGGCGGCCGGTCCGGACTCGAGGATGCGGATGGGGAATTGCGCCGCCACTTCGGGAGTAGTGATGCCGCCGTGCGAGAGCATCATGAGGAACTCGCCGCCGAAGCGCAGCTTGCCCAGCTGCTCGCCGAAGTTGGCCAGGTAGCGGCGCGTCGGCGGCAACGCGAAGCTGTTGGCGACCGTGGTCGAGGCGCGCTCGTACTCGCGGATTTCCGGCACCACTTCGCACGAGAGGCTGACTTCGATCTGTGGCGCCTCCTTGCGGATCAGCTCGCGCATCCGGTGCTCGTGCGCCGGGTTGCGGAAGGAGTGCAGGAAGCAGACGGCGATGGCCTCGACGCCGTCTTTCACCAGCGCCCGCACCGCCTGGCGCGCCTGCCTTTCATCGAGCTTGGTGCGGACCACGCCGCCGGCATCGACTCGCTCGCGGATACCGCGCCGCCATCGCCGCGGGACCAACGGTACCGGCATGTCGATGTTGATGTCATAGTTGTCGTAGCGGCTGCCGCGGCCGACTTCGAGAAAATCACGAAACCCCTCGGTCACCAACAGTGCCGTCTTGGCACCCACTCTCTGGATCAAAGTATTGATCACCAGTGTGGTGCCATGGATGAGGTGGCGGACCTCGCTGTCGAGGCGGATGCCTTGCTCCGCACAGACCGTGCGGATGCCGTCGATGGCGGCCCGGGCCGGGTCGTCCGGGGTGGTAAGCACCTTGCCGGCGTGGACCTCGCCGCGCTCGGTATCCCACACCACTACATCCGTGAACGTTCCCCCAATATCGCAACCGATCCGATACATGCGCGCACAGCTCTCCTGGTCTGACCAGCTCTATATCGTGCGTCCTGAAATAGAGTCAAGTTCGGCCAATTGGCCTACGCACAAGGAAATAGCCCGAACGTAATCGTTGGGCTTCTGGTCTGACCAGCAGCGTCAACCGCCTCGGTCGGCCCCAAGCCCACGGCGAGGAGCTAGTCTGCGCCAGCGGCCGGTGCTTGCCAACGGCCGCGCTGAGCTTGGCGCTCTTGGCCGCGGGGTGTATCTGGTCGAAGTGGGTTGGCGCAGCGGCAAGGCTATGCAGGGACCGAAGCAGGCACAGGGGGCGGGCGTGATGCTGTTGCTGCTGGCGCTGGCCGCCCCGCTTGTGGCGCTGGCGGTGGAGCCCGCCGGATCGTCCGCGTCCGAGCGGGCACTGGCGTTGTGCGATGCGCTCGACGATCGGCCGAGCGCCGGGGCGCAGGCGCAGCTGGCGCGCGCCCTAGAACTGGCTGAACAGGCAGTGACGGCGGACGCGGGTGACGCCAAAGCGCACTTCGCCGTCTTCTGTGCGCTCGCCAAGCGGACTTATCTCGCCGGCTACAGCCTCGGCAGCCTGTTCGCCGTGCGCCGGCTCCACCGCGAGATCGATGCCACGCTCGCGCTCGCGCCGGATTACAGCGATGCCTTGGTGGCGAAGGCGGCGTTTCTGCTCAATCTGCCGCGCCTGCTCGGCGGCGACGTGCCGGCGGCGCAACAGCTGCTGCTGCGCGTGCTCGCGGTGGAGCCAGACCGGATCAGTGCCCGGCTCTACCTGGCCGAGGCCCTGTTCGCTCTCGAGGCGCCGGAGGCGGCGCGCGCCGAAGCTCAGCGCGCCCTAGCCAGCGCCGGCGCCGCCGGCCGCCCGGCACAAGTGGATGAGGCGCGGGCGTTGCTGGCGCGTTTCACCCGCTAGCACGCCAGTCTAGCGATACCGCGGCATCACCTCGGCGGCGAAGCGCTCGAAGACGTCCATGTTGTACGGGTTCAACGTCAGCACGAAGTGGCTGACGCCGGCGGCGATGAAGGCGTCGATCTGCCGGCAGACCTCGCCGGCGTTGCCCAGCAGCATCCACTTGCGCGCCTCGTCTTCGCTGATGTTCTGGTACATGGCATAGCCCATCACCATCGGCGCCGCCGGCTCGAGGTCGTCACCGATGAACGCCGGCACCAGCACTTGCTTCTCGATGGCATCGCAGTCCCGCCCCTCCTGGGTGCAATAGCCGCGCAGCACTTCGATCTTACGGCGATACACTTCCGGTGAGCCGAAGGAACTCCAAACGTCGGCGTGGCGGGCGACGATCGGCAGCATACGTTTCTCGCCCGCGCCGGCGATGACGATGGGCGGGTGCGGTTTCTGCACCGGCTTGGGCTCGAAGGTGGCGGCGCTGAGCTGGTAGTACTTGCCGTTCGCCGTCGTGTAGGGCTCGCGCCACAGCGAGCGGATGATCGCCAGCGCCTCGTCGAGGCGCTGGCAGCGTTCGCGCGGCGTGCCGAGCGGGATGCCGAACATCTGATGCTCGGGCTCGAACCAGCCGGTGCCGATGCCGAACTCGAGCCGGCCGCCGCTGATGACATCGACGGTGGTGGCGATCTTGGCGAGAATCGCCGGGTGCCGGTAAGTATTGCCGGTCACCAGCGCGCCGATGCGAATGCGCTTGGTGTTCACCGCCAGCGCGGCCAGGCAGCTCCACGCCTCCAGGCAGGGATCGAACGGATCCATCATGACGGCGACGAAGTGGTCGAAGGTCCAGGCGGTGTCGTAGCCCAAGTCTTCCGCGCGCTGCCAGATGCGGACGATCTCGTCCCACGAGGCAAACTGCTGTCCGGTTTGAATGCCGAAGCGAACACCTGTGGCGGCCATCCTCTACCTCCGCGAAAGCCCGTTCTCGATCCAGTCACTGATAGTGGGAAAGACCTCTTCCGGGGCGCGCCGGCCGAAGATCAGATCGACGTGGCCGTAATCCGCGCTGTCCTGCTGCCGGCGGGCAAACTCGCGGTACAGCTTCTCCGCCGATCCCAGGCGATCGAAGGCGAGCCCGACGGTTTCGGGCGGCGCCAGCTGATCCGCGGCACCGGCGATGATCAGTGCCGCGGTGGTGATGCGCGAGAGGTTGGCGCGGTAGTCGGTGGCGCCGTCGTTGGAGCGGAATTGCCCGGTCAGCGACCAGCGGGTGAACTGCTGCACCTTGGCGCGCGCCACGTTGCACATGAACAGCGGCAAGGCGCGGCCGAAGGCGGCCTGATCGAGATTGCGGCGATTCATGCCGACCTCGGGAAAGCGACCGGAGTGAGCCATCACCGACCACAGCGCCACCAGCACCGAGCGCTGCGGCAGCCGTTGCGGCAAGGGCAGCGCCAGCAGCAGCGAGCCCAGGCCGCGGGCCAGCGGCGAGGCGACGGCTGGAAAGCCGACCGGCGAGGCGATCGTCACCAGGCCGCTCAGTGACTTGCCCAGCTCGGGATCCTGACCGAGCGCGGCGTAGACGACCATGCCGCCCATGCTGTGTCCGATCCAGACCGGCCGGCGCTCTTCGCAACGGCCGCGCACGTAAGCGATCGCCGCCGGCACGTCGAAGCGCACTAGGTCGTCGAAGTTCCAGCCGCGGCTACCGCCGCCGAACACCGCCTCGCTGTAACCGCGCCCGCGCAGTTCGAGCACCCAGGTGTCGAAGCCGCGCCGGGCGCAGAAGCGCGCCAGCGAGTAACGCTCGTCGAAATCAACGAAATGGCGGTTGCAGGCGTAGCCCGGACAGATGATCAGCGGCGGCAGATCACGGCGCTGGCCGCGATAGCGGTGCAGGGCGATGTCCCAGGCATCAGCCGTGCGGGCGAACTCCACCCGAGCGCGGCCGGTGGGCGCGGACTCAGGTACGGGCGCTTGGCGCTGCGGGGCCGCCATCACGGTGGTTACGCCGGGTTCACGCCGCCGCCTGCTTGATCACTTCGGGTGAGGTGCCGGGGCGGTAGTAGGTCCAGCGCGTCGGCGGATCGACGCACTCCGGCGGCGGCGGCGGGTTGTCGGCGTAGCGGCGAATCTGATCGGCGAGCAAGCCGCCGAGCGCCACCATCTGCTCGTCGGGCTCGCCGAAGGCTTCCAGCCAGCGCGCGCGGGTGGCCAGCGCCTTCTCCTGCACCACCTTCGAGGGCGCGTTGGCAACGCAGGCTTGGATCATCGGATAGTGCCCCTTGACCGTCTCGCCCATGGTTTGCGCGCGAGCGCGCAGCACCGGGTCGCGATGGTGGCGCAGCCGCAGGTAACCGCGCAGGGTGGTGTCGGTGCCCTTCAAAGCCGACGGGCCGGTCTCGTTGTAAAGCCGGCGGTTGGCGTGCTCGATCACCGCCTGCAGCTCTGCCCACGTAAAGTGCCGCGGTGCCACCGGCGGATAGGCCTGGAAGCCGCCGCTGGTGGTCCAACCGAACTGCGGGTTGAGCCGCTGTTCTTGCTTCATGCGCTCGTACAGCTTGGTGCCGGCGCACGGCACCAGCGGGGTCACCTGCGAGATCGTCGGATCGAGGCGCAGGAAGGCCTCGACGTCGCTCTGGACGTTCTCGGGCGTGTGAAAATCGAAGCCGAGGATGATCGAGCCGGCGGTGTGAATGCCGACTTCGTGCAGCTCGCGGAAGAGCGCCTCGACCTCGCGCCCCTTGCGCTTGCCCATGTGCACGCTCGGCTTGAGCACGTCGTCGAGGGTGGATTCGACGCCGATCCACACCGTGCCGAGGCCGTTGGCGAGCAGCTCCTCGGGGTCGAAGCGGGTGAGCGTACGCACGGTGCCGAAGGTGAAGTAGCCGATGCGGCCGCGAGTGACGGGATCGTCGCATAGTCGCTGGCCCAGGCTCTTGGAGTACTGCGCGTCCCAATAGAGATCTTCGTCGAAGAGCTCGAACTGCGCCCGCGGCGTGCCGTCGGCGACGAGGTGGTGGCGCATGAACGAGTAAGCCTCGTCGGGCTCGGCGACTTGGAGCTTGCGCTGCTTGAAGAAGGCCGAGGTGTTGCAGAAATCGCAGCCGGCGGGGCAGCCGAGCGCGGCCAGAATCGGGCGCCCGCCGATGGCCTGCAACGACGGGCCGATCGCGTTCAGGTACGAGCCCGAGCGCGGCATGGTGTACTGGGTAATCGCGCGCGAAAGCGGTTGATCGCCGATCAGCCGGCGCATGAAGCGCACGCCTTCTTCGCGGCACATGTAGTCGGTGTTGGTGCGGATGAACGCGGCGATGTCCTCGTCGGGCGGCAACGGATCCATGATCTGAGCGATGGCGTAGCCGCCGATGACGATCTTGGTGTCCGGCGCCAGCGCGCGGGCGCGCTCGATCATTTCGGCGGTCTTGCGCAGCGTGTTCCAGTTCACCTGCAAACCGAGGTAGTCGTAACCCTTGCGCAGCTCCTGCTCGAACTCCGCCATGCTCGGGTGTTCGAGCACGCAGCTGTCCGCGTTGAGATTCTCCGCGATCATGTAGAAGGCCCAGTAGTGGCTGTGCATGGTCATGGCGAACGGGCCTTGGGTGGGTGAAAGCTGCCCGGTGAAGGGATCGAGGGGATCGGCGCCGCCAACGAGCTGGAAAGGGCGATAAGGGCTGGCAAACAAGATACGCACGCGGGCCTCCTTCTACTCGACGAGCTTATACCACGTATTAGGCAAGGCCGGCCGCCGCCCGATGATGATGCGCGTCAGGCATCTCGATGACCGAAGAGGGCAATACTGAACCTCGATTCAGTTCCGCCCAGGCCACCGCGGCGCACGCCTTGTGCTGGTGTCTGTAGCGCGGTGCGCATTCTGCGTTTACGCCAAGAGGTAACCGCCGTCGACCAGCAGGGTGGTGCCGGTGATGTAGCCGGCAGCTTTGCTGGCGAGAAAAAGAACCGCGGCGCTGACTTCGGCCGGCGTGGTGACGCGCTTGAGCGGGATACGGGCTTCCATCATCTTCTGCAGCCCGGCGGCAAAGGCCGCGGCCGTACCTTCGGTGAGCACGGCCCCGGGGCAGACGGCGTTGACCGTGATGCCGTCGCGCGCCAGCTCCAGCGCGGCGCTCTGGGTGAACAGGTTGAGGCCGCCTTTCGAGGTGCTGTAAGCCGAGACTCCGACGAGTGAGGGACGGAAGGACTCGATCGACGACATGTTCACCACTCGTCCGCCGCGGTTACCGGCGCGCATGGCCGCCGCCGCCGTGCGCGTGCACAGGAAGACCCCGCGCAGGTTGACCGCCATCACCTGGTCCCACTCCTCGACCGTCAACTTGGCCAGTGGGCGCGCCGGGTAGATGCCGGCGTTGTTGATCAGGATGTCGAGCCGGCCGAACTCGGCAACTGTGCGCTCCACCATCTGGCCGACCGCCGCTTCATCGCTGACGTCGGCAGTAAGTGCCAGCGCACGGCCGCCGAGCCGGCGCAGTTCGGCCGCCACCTGCTCTGCGCCCTGCGGGTCGCGATCCGCCACCGTCACCTCGGCCCCGGCCTGAGCCAAGCGTACGGCGATGCCGCGGCCGATGCCGGCGCCGGCGCCGGTGACGACGGCGACTTGGCCGGTCAAGCTGAAGAGCTCTTCGATTTCCGGGTGCAACATCGTTATCGCCTCTTGCCTAGCCGATCATCTGGCGTACCGCGGCAGCGATGGCACTGGCGCCGATGCCGTGCGCGGCGATCAATTCCTCGGGTTTGCCCGAGCGCGGTACCGCGCGCACGGCCAGCTTGCGAACCTTGACGTCGGCCTCGGCCACGGCGTTGAGCACCGCGTCGCCCAGGCCGCCGTCGTAGTAGTGGTCCTCAACCGTCAGCACCCGCCCGTTGGTGGCGGCGGCGGCGGCAAGGATGCCGGCGGTGTCGAGCGGCCGGACCGAGTAGGCATCGATAACTCGAATGGCGATGCCGGCCTGTTGCAGTTGCTCGTGGGCTTTGAGCGCTTCGAACAGCGTGACGCCCGCGGTGATCACGGTGACAACGTCATGCGGGCTCGAGCGCAGCACCTTCGAGCCGCCGATCGGGAAATCCTCGCCGGCGCCGTACAGCACCGGGGTTTTCGGCCGGCTCAGCCGCAGGTACGCCATTCCGCGCCGGCGCGCCACCGCCTCCACCAGGCGTTCGGTACACACCGCATCGCTTGGGTAGAGCACGACTGCGCCGGGGATGGCGCGCATCATCGCCAAGTCTTCGAGGCCCATTTGCGACGGCCCGTCCTCGCCGATGGAGACGCCGCAGTGCGAGCCCGCTACCTTGATGTTGGCTTGCGAGATCGCGGCCATGCGCAAGTGGTCGAAGCCGCGGGTCAGGAAGCAGGCGAAGCTGGAGAGGAACGGGATCTTGCCGGCGGCGGCCAGACCCACCGCGGCGCCGATCATGTTCTGCTCGGCGATGAAGTTCTCGAAGAAGCGCTCGGGATAGGCGGCGAGGAAGCGCTCGGAGAAAGTCGAGTTCTTGGTGTCGGCATCGAGCACGACCACGTGGGCGGCCGCGGCCCCGAGCTTTGCCAGCGCAGTGCCATAGGCCTCGCGTGTGGCCACCATGTCACCGACTGTGTAGGCCGGCGGCGCAACCGTGCCGATGGCCGGAGCCGAACCAGGCTGGGCGGGGGCCGGACGCTTGATTGCCGGGGCCCCGAGCGAGCCGTTCAAGTTGGCGCAAACTTCCTTCAGCGCACGCTCGAGTTCCTCGCCCTGCTTGAGCGGCTTGCCGTGCCAGCCGTCCTTGTCCTCGATGAACGAGACCCCCTTGCCCTTCTTGGTGCGCGCAACGATCGCCACGGGCTGCGCGGTGACTTGCTGCGCTTGGGCCAAGGCGGAGAGGATCGCACTCATGTCATGGCCATCGATCGTCAGCGCTTTCCAGCCGAAGGCCTCGAAGCGCGCCCGGTAGGGTTCGAGATCAAAGCCGTACATGGTGCGCTGGCTCTGGCCGAGGCCGTTGACATCGACGATCGCCACCAGGTTATCGAGCCGGTAGTGCGCCGCCAGCGCCGCCGCCTCCCAGACCGCGCCCTCGGCCGTCTCGCCGTCGCCGAGCATCACGTAAACCCGGGCCGGGCTGTGGTCGAGACGCAAGGCCAGGGCAGTGCCGACGCCCACCGACAGCCCTTGGCCGAGCGAGCCGGTGGCGGCAACGGTGCCGGGAAAGCGCGGCGTGGGGTGGCCCTCGAGCTCGCTGTCGATGCGGCGCAACGTCAGCAGGCGCTCGGGCGCGAAGGCGCCAGCCTCGGCCCAGGCCGCGTACAGCAGCGGGGCGGCGTGCCCTTTGGACAAAACGAAGCGATCGTTGTCGGCATGCCCCGGATCTTCGGGGTGATAGCGCATGGTGTGAAAGAACAGCGCCGCCACCAGGTCGGCGGCGGACAAGCAGGTGGTCGGGTGGCCGGAGCCGGCTTGGGCGGTGGCGCGCAAGCTGTGGGCGCGCAGCAGCGCGGCGCGGGTTTGCAGTTCCTCGATGAGAGCAGCCATGGGTTTCTATTCTCCACTCGGGCCTAGAATTGGTTGACCGTGGACAGGGTGGCGTTGAGGGCGGCGTTGGCACTGAAGCCGCCGTCGATCGGGAACACACCACCGGTGACAAAGGCGGCCTCGTCGGAGGCCAAGAAGAGCGCGGCGCGGGCGATGTCCTCGGGCTGACCCAGCCGCGTCAGGTGGGCGCGCTGGATGCCATCGAACACCTCCTTGGGGATTATGTCCGACCACATGATCTCGGTGATGCCGGTGCGCACCACGCCGGGGCAGATGACGTTGACGCGGATCTTCTGTGGCGCGTATTCCACCGCCAGTGCCCGGGTGAGCGCGATGATGGCGCCCTTGCTGGCGGTGTAAGCGTCCTGGCCGATGTGGCCGAGTAGGGCGGCGACCGAGGCGGTGTTGACGATCGCGCCGCCGCCACCCTCCTCGATGGCTGGAATGGCGGCTTTGCAGCATTGGAAGACGCTCTTGAGGTTCACCCGCAGGATGTCATCCCAGTCGGCTTCTTCGATGTTGGTGATCATGCCGTCGCGGCCGAGCGGAGCGATGCCGGCGTTGTTGTAGAGGATATCGAGACGGCCGTAGGTCTTGAGCGCGGTTGCGACCGCGTGGGCGGCGAACCCGGCGTCGCTGGCGTCGCCGCCAACGAAGGTGGCCCGGCCGCCGGCCGCGGTGGCTTCGCGCGCGGCGGCTTCGCCTTCGGGGTTGATGTCGGCCCCGACCACGCGGGCGCCTTCACTCGCAAAGAGTTGGACTGCTGCGCGTCCGATGCCGGAGGCGACACCGGTAATGATCGCGACTTTTCCTGCTAGTCTCATGATTGCCTCATTATCCCCGCCCCTGTTGCTTGGCGAAATACTCGATCCAGGCAAAGCGCCGGCGTGCCGGTGGGCCGTCAGCTTGCACCATCGCGCCGTTGGCCCACTGCATCAGGCCCTTGATCTGGGCGACGCGTGCGCTGGTGGTGAACTGGTAACGTGCGCTGCCGAGTGTAATCTCCGCTGCCGTCGGGAACCCGTCGGCGCTGCGCTGCATAGCGATCTCGGCCCCGCCCATATGCTGCGGCGCGCCGTTGCGAACCAGAAAGCCGACGGAGAAATCCCCCGTGCCGTCGACCGCCACGCCGTATTCGCGGCTGCCGTCCTCGAATTCATTGACGAAAACCACCCAGTACTCTTCGAGCAGTGAGTAGATCTTGCTCTGCGTCCAGCCGATCCCGGGCGGCCCCCAGGCAATGTCCATGCCGCCGAAGCCGCGCACCGGTTTGCCTTGGACGCTACCAGTGACTTCGCAGAACTCGGAGGCGTACAAGCCGTCTTCCAGTTCGCCGGGGCAGAAATACTCCATCGCCGGACCGAGCGCGTTGAAGTGGAGGTCGACTTCGCCGTTGGCCTCGAGGTGGTGATAGCGCTGCGGCTGGATGGCGACGGAAAAGCCCAGCGTGCCCTTGGCCGGATAGGAGCTGACCAGGACGCGGCCGTGCTCGCGATCGACGGTGTGTTGCAGGATGCCGAGGTAGAGGTTGTGGTACAGGCGCGGCGAGTCGGTGCCGGTGCCTTGTTCCAGACGTGAGATCACAGCCAGTGTTGAGGCTTCGACCTTGAACTCGCGGGTGACGGCGTACTGCTGGCCGCTGTCGTCGCTGACGCACGACCACACCCAGCTGCCCTGATGGGTCAGGCCGTGCGGGCGATGGGTGCGAAAATAGGTCTCGGCGCCGGGGGTAAAGGCGCGCACCAGCGTGCGTGTGCCCCAGCGCGGGTCAAGTGTAGCGGTCATTGCTCGGCCTCCCTTGAGCTTGGCGCGCTCGCCCCCGGCCGGTCCTGGACCAGCCGCTGCCGTTTCTGCGCCGTCATCGCGGAAACGCCTCGACGACGCCGCCATCGACCGGCAAGGTGGCGCCGGTGGTCGGGGTTTGGTTGCTGGCGAAGAACA
The DNA here is from genome assembly GCA_016210005.1 of Deltaproteobacteria bacterium. Taxonomy (NCBI): domain Bacteria; kingdom Pseudomonadati; phylum Myxococcota; class Myxococcia; species Deltaproteobacteria bacterium. The sequence goes on from JACQVA010000006.1 coordinate 50,499, forward strand.
CCACCGCGTTGCCGACGTGGCGGGCGGTGACTTTGGCGTGCAGCAGGTTGCGGCTGCGGTAGTACTCGGGCAGCTCCTCCAGCTTCAGGCCGCGGCTGCGGGCGCGCTCGGGTCCGACCGTCGCCCACAGGCCCGACTGGACCTCATCCTCGGAGAAGATCGCGTCGGCGTTGATCATGTTGACGCGGATGCCTTCAGCCGCCAGTTCGATCGCCGACACTTTCCCGAGCTGATGTCCAGCGGCCTTGGAGGCACTGTAGGCGCCGAAGTCCTTGCCCGGGCCGAACACGTTCTTCGAGGCGTTGACGACGATGTTGCCGCCCAAGCCCTGCGCGCGCAGCACGCGAATGCCTTCCTGGATAGTAAGAAAGGTGCCGGTGAAGTTGACCGCCATCACCCGCGCCAGGTCGTTCGCTTTCAGCTCCGCCACTGCCGCCACGTGGGCGACGCCGGCGTTGGGCACGACAACGTCGATGCCGCCGTAGCGGCGGCAGGCTTCATCGAATCCGGCCCGCACTGAGGCCGGATCGCTCACGTTCATGGTGATGCCGGTGGCACTGCCGCTCCCGTGCGCCTCTTCCAGGCGCGCCACCACATGGGCCAGGCGCCCCTCGTCGATGTCGGTGAGCACGACATGGGCGCCGGCCTCGGCGCACACTTTGGCTATGCCATAGCCTATGGCGCCGGCGCCGCCGGTGATGAGCACCACCTGGCGTTCGAGCGGCTGCGCGGCGGCGCTTCCGAGCTTGGCCTGCTGCAAGCTCCAGTATTCCATTTCGCAGAGGTGTTGCGGCGAGGCCGATTCATAACCGCCGAGGGCGTGCGCCAGCGCCTTGATCTGGAGGCCTTGGACCGTGATGTCCGCGGCGATGCGCGCCTCGCGCTTGCTGCGGCCGAAACAGAACGCCCCCGCCCCGGGCAGGAACACTACCCGCGGCAGCGGGTCGAGGTTACCGGCGCCGCCGGTATAGCGGCTGACGTAGGCTTGGTAGCGCGCCACGAAGTCGGCGACGGCTTGCTGCAACTGCTGGCGCAGCTTGGCGGCGTCATCCCAAGCCGGCTCGGCGAGGTAGAGTGCGAACGGTTTGGTGCGGATGACGTGATCCGGGGTCAGCGGACCGGCCGCCGCCAGCGCTTCGGCCTCGGCGCTGTTGACGAACGCCAAGGTGTCGTCGTCGGCGCGCCAATCGAGTAGCCAGCGGCGATAGGGTTGATCTTCGTTGCCGCTAGGTTCGGCGAGCAGGCCGCGCAGCAGCGGGGCGGCTTGGGCCGCCAACTCGGCCGGCGCCGCGGTGCCACGATACTGCGGCGTCAGCAGCTGGCGCGGCCGCCGCGCTGCCAGCAGGCGCGCACAGGCATCGACGATCTCGAGGTGTTGCTCGTAGACCCGGCGGGCGTCATCACCGAAAGTGAACAAGCCGTGGCGCGCGACGATGATGGCGCTGGCGTCCGGCTGCTGCTCGTAAGCCTGCAGCACGGCCTTGGCCAACGGAAAGCCGGCGGTGATGTAGGGCAGGATGGGCACCCGTTCACCCACCGCCGCGCGCAGCAGTTGCTCGCCCTCGCGCTGGTTGCTGAGGCAGAGCAAAACGTCGGGGTGCGAGTGGTTGATGAAGCGCTGGGGCAAGAAGGCGTGCAGCAACGTCTCGACCGACGGCGCCGGGCGCGACGGATCGAGCTGATTGATGCGCAGCTGCACGGTCATGTCGGCTTCGGAGAGCGTGGCCAGCCGTTGCAGCCCCAGCAGCGGTGCCCAGTTGAGCACGGCGAAACCGCCGGGCTCGATCCGTTCCATATCGGTGCCCGAGCCTTTGACGTAGAGGGCGGTGAGGCGGTCGCCGGCCAGCGTCTGCAGCGGCGCCTTGAGCGAGGTGTTGCCGCCGCCGTGGAGCACCAGGCTGTGGTCGGCGCCGATGAGCCGCGAGCTGTAGCTGAGTAGCGCCAGGTCACACCCGTACAATCCGGCCCAGCGCGCAATGGCGGCAGCGGCGTCGGCTTGGTTCCAGCGGCTGAGCATGTGGCAACGGCTTTCAGCACCCGGGCGCGCGGCAGCTCAACGGCGCTTGGATCATCGGCAGCGAGCGCTCAAGCGGCGCTGCGCAGGCCTGTGAGGAACTTGAACGCCTCATCGGCGGTCTTGTTCTCATGCACCACTTTGCGCACTGCCTGAATCATCCCGACCGGGTTGTCGGACTGGAAGATGTTGCGGCCCATATCGACGCCGACGGCGCCGCGCTTGACGGCGTTGTAAGAAAGTTCGAGGGCGGCGCGCTCCTCGATCTTCTTGCCGCCGGCGATCACGATCGGCGCCGGGCAGCTGCCGACGACTTCCTCGAAGCCCTCGCAGTAGTAAGTCTTGACGATGTGGGCACCCAACTCGGCGGCGATGCGGCAACACAAGCCGAGGTAACGGGCATCGCGCGCCATGTCCTTGCCCACGGCCGTGACCGCCAGCACGGGAATGCCGTACTGCTCGCCGGCATCGACGAGCTTGGCCAGGTTGGCGAGCGTGCGGCGCTCGTTCTCGCTGCCGACGAAGATCGACAGCGCCACCGCCGAGACGCCGAGCCGGATGGCGTCCTCCATCGACACCGTGATCTCTTCGTTGGACAGCTCGGTGAGGATGCTGGTGCCGCCCGAGACCCGCAGGACGATGGGCGTGCGGCTAGCCGGGTCCACGCACCGGCGCAGCACGCCGCGGGTCAACATCAGCGAGTCGGCGTACGGCAGCAGCGGCGCGATCGTCCGGCGCGGCTGCTCCAATCCGCTGGTGGGTCCCAGGAAGTAACCATGATCGACGGCCAACATCACGGCGCGGCCGGTCTGCGGCACGATGATTCCTGCCAAACGGTGCTGCATGCCCCAATCCATATTTGCCTCCTGTTTCTCCTCGCCCTGAGGGCGAGGGTTGGAACCGCTTCTAGTACATCCGCTCCCGGCGCTGAAGCGCCGCCGCCTAGGGATAGCGCAGCAACGACACCACCCGGGTGCCGTCGAGGCGCTGGCGGCCCTTGAGCGACTCCAGCTCGATCAAGAAAGCGCATTCGACCACGGTGGCGCCGGAGTCGCGCACCAGCTGGCAGGCGGCCGCCGCCGTGCCGCCGGTGGCGAGCAGATCGTCGACGACGATGACGCGGGCGCCGGCCGGCAAGGCGTCGTGGTGCATTTCGATTTCATCGACGCCGTATTCGAGCGCGTAGCTGGCGGTGCGGGTGCGCGCCGGCAACTTGCCCTTCTTGCGCACCACCACCAGCCCTTTGCAGAGCTTGTAGGCGAGCGCGGCGCCGAGGATGAAGCCGCGGGCGTCGATGCCGACGATGTAGTCGATCGGCTCGCCGATGTGCGGGGTGGCGAGGATGTCGATCGCGCGCTGAAAGCAGCGCGCATCCTTCAGCAGCGTGGTGACGTCGTAGAAGAGGATGCCCTGTTTCGGGAAATCCGGGATTTCGCGAATCGCGGTGCGCAAGTCTTCGACGACGGGCGCGTTGCCGGTGGGTTCTGCCATGGTGTGCTCCGACTCTAGTTAGGCGGGCTAGGCTCGGCCGAGGCCGAGGTAGCCGGCGATGATCGTTTTCTGAATCTCGGTGGCGCCGCCGGCCACCTCCATCAGTTTACTCTCGCGATAATAGCGCTGCATGTCGTACTCCATGGTGTAGCCGTAGCCGCCGAGGATCTGCATGCCGCGGGTGGCGACGCGTTGAGCGGTTTCGGCGGCGACGTATTTGGCCATCGCGGCCTCTTTCGAGCAAGGCAGGCCGCGGTCCTTCTTGCAAGCGGCGAGCAGGGCCAGTTGGCGCACGGCTTCGATCTCGGCGCGCATGTCGACGAGCATGTGGGCGATCGCCTGGAACTTGCCGATCGGGCGGCCGAACTGCTGGCGTTGCTTGGCGTAATCGAGCGCCAACTCGAAGGCCCCCAACGCCGCGCCCAAGCCGGTGGCGCCGGCCCAGATGCGTTCGGCATCGAGAATGGCGCGGGCGACTTGCCAGCCGCGGTTGCGTTCGCCGAGGATATCGGCGGTGGGCACACGGGCGTCGTCAAAGACGATCTCGCAGGTGTGCACGGCATGATGCCCGAGCTTCTTGATCGGTTTGATGGTGATGCCGGGCGTGGCCGGATCAACCAGGAACACCGTAAAGCCGTGCTGCGGCGGCGCCGCTGGATCACTGCGGGTGACGACGATGACGCGCTCGGCCACGTCGGCGGCGCTGGCGAACATCTTGGTGCCGCAAACGACAAAGTGATCGCCGTCGGCGGTGGCGGTGGTGCGAATCGCGGTGGCGTCCGAGCCCGCGTTGGCTTCCGTAAGACTAAAAGCGATCACCGCTTCACCGCGCGTGATCCGAGGCAAGAACCAGCGCTTCTGCGCTTCGCTGCCGGCGACCAGCAGGGCCTCGCCGGCGAACACCGGGGTTTGATACAGTGCCATGTAAACCGAGCCGCTGATCTTGGCCAGTTCGGTGGCGACCAGAAACAAGTCCACCCAGCTGCGCCCGGCGCCGCCGTATGCGGGCGGGAACTGCAGGCCCATCATGCCGAGGGCGGCGAACTTGCGGTAAAGCTCCCAGGGGAACTCCTCGCGTTCTTCGATGCCGCGGACGTACTCGCGCGTGCACTCGCGGCGCAGAAATGCCCGCACCGTGTCGACCATCAGCTCCTGCTCGGGGGTCAGGGTGTATTCCATGACGGCTACAGGCCGAGACTACCGGCGACGCGGTCCTTGTCGGCCTCGGGGCTGCCGGCGAGTGTTTCCAGCGGCCTGGCGTCGCGGAAGTAGCGTTGCATGTCACAGTCCAGCCGATTAGCCGCCGGCCCGGCGATGCGCATGCCGACCTCGACCGCCTGATTGGCGGCGGCGGTGGCGTAGCCCTTGGCCAGGCCGACCTGTGCGCTGGCGTCGCTGCCCGACTCGGCGCACCAGGCCGCGTGGTAGACCAGCAGGCGGGCGGCCTCGATGCGGGTGTGCAGCGCCGCCAGCGCGTGCTGCACCGCCTGGCGGGCGGCCGGCGGCGGCCCGCTGTTGCGCGGCTGGCGGGCATGCGCCAGCGCGCTTTCAAAGGTCTCTTGCGCCAGACCGACGCTGGCAGCAGCAACCACCAAGCGGTAGGCATCCATCAGCTGATCGAGGATCGGACCGCCGCGGTGCAACGGCCCCAGCAAGGACTCGGGCGTTACGACGACATCGTCAAGATCCACCTCGCACAGCGACACGGCGCGTCCGCCCATTTGCGCCACCGCAGTTACCCGCACCCCCGCGCTAACGCGCGGGACATAAAAGAGGGACAGCCCTTCGCCGCCCCGTTCGCCCGCATCACTGCGAGCGACGACCAGCAGCTGATCAGCGGCGTCGGCCCCGGGAACCTGCAGCTGCGTGGCCCGCAGGCGGTAGCGGTTCTCACCACACTGTGCGGCGGCAGTCGTGCCGCCGTGCTCGTCGGGCGCGGCCAGGGCGAAGTAGCGGCCGCCCGCGGCCAGCGCCCGCGGTTGCCCGGCGGTGCCGAAGCGGGCCGGGGCCCAGCCGCCGCTAAGCGCCGATGTCCCGTAAGCTACCGCTATCGCCGCCGAGGCGTGCGCCAGTTCCTCGCAGGCGATCGCCAGCTCCGGTAGCCCAGCGCCCGCACCGCCATGCTCGGCAGGGACGAGCAGACCGCACAGGCCGGCGCTTTCGAGTTGCGCAAAGAACTCGTGGGGAAAGCGGCCCCGCTCATCCAGCTCGCGCGCCACTGCCGGCGGGCAGTGACGTGTCACTAATTCCTTGAGCTGCTGGCGCAGGGCGTCTTGGCGCGGTGTCAACTCGAGGTCCATCATCCATCTAGCTGGGGCGCGTGGCGTACTGCGCGCGCAACGCTTGACGTAGGACCTTCCCGAGCGCGTTGCGTGGCAGCGGCGTGTCGGTGAAGAAGAGCGCGCGTGGGATCTTGAAGCCGGCGAGTTGACCGCGGCAGAACGCCAACAACTCGGTCTCGTCGACGTCAGCCCCCGCGGACTTACGGACGACGGCAGTCACGCGCTGGCCCCAGCGCTCATCGGGAAGGCCGAACACGACGGCTTCTTCGACGTCGGGGTGGCTGGCCAGCACGCCTTCGACCTCGCCCGGCGATACGTTCAAGCCGCCCGATTTCAGCATGTCGTCCTTACGGTCGAGCAGGTGGAGATAACCGTCGCGGTCACAGCGGCCGATGTCGCGGGTGCGATACCAGCCGTCGCTGAGCGCCTGGCGTGTTTCCTCCTCCCGCTGCCAGTACCCCAGCATGTTGCCCGGGCTGCGGATACAGATTTCTCCAGGCGTGTTGGGTGCCACCTCGGCGCCGTCATCGCCAACGATCTTGATCTCGACCCCGGGCATCGGCACGCCCGCCGACGCCAGCCGTTCGGGTGTGAACAGCGAGTGATCGGCGGGGTCGAGCCGGGTACCGAAGATACAAGTCTCGGTCATGCCGTAGCCCTGCTGGAACTCACAGCCGAAGACCTGGCGGGCGCGGGTGAAGAGTTGCGGGCGCATGGTGCCGGCGCCGTAGTAAATGCGCCGCAGGGAGCGGGCGCGGTAGCCCGCCGGTGCGGCGTCGACCAGCATGGCGATCATTGTCGGCACCAGGCCGGTGAATTCGATGTGGTCGTGGGCCAGCAGGTGCAAGACCGTCTGCGGGTTGAACTGGGCGATCACCAGCGTGGCCCCGACGGCGAGGGCGTTGGCGAACATCACCACCGAGCCGCCAACGCCAAGCGGGGTGACCAGCAGGATGCGTTTACCCGCCGCCAGCTCGGCGGAGAACGGGTTGCCACGCGCGCTGGCGAAGAGCGTGCGGTGCGACCACATCACGCCCTTCGGCTGTCCGGTGGTGCCGCTGGTGTAAGCGACCACGGCCAGGTCGTCGGGCGCGATGGTGGTGGCTGCCGCAGCTGCCGGGAGGGGGACGATTTCGCCCACCGGCACCACCTGGCCGGCGAAGCCAGTATCCGCGGCCAATTGAGGCTCGGCGATCAGCACGCCGGCGCCGGCATCTTCGAGCAGGCGTGAGTGCTCGGCCGGGGCCAGGCGCGGATTGAGGGGCACGGCAACGCCGCCGGCCTTGAGGACGCCGAGAAAGGCTTCGATCCAGGCGGGTGAATTGCCGGCGAGAATACCGGCGCGGTCGCCGTTGCCGAAGCCGCGTGCCCGCAGTGCTTGCGCCACTTGGCCGCTGCCGGCCTCAAGTTCGGCCCAGGACCGGGTACTGCCGTTGCCGATCAGCGCGGGGGCGTCGAGCTGGCAGTGGGCGTGTTCGCGCAGGGCGTCGAGGAGCGTGAGCGGCGGACTCATTTCCAAATGTCGATGCACTCGCTCCAGAGCTTGCTCTGCTTGATCAGCCGGCGCCGGTCGGCGGCCACTTGCAGGAAGTACTCGGTGGGCGGCGTGGGCTTGTCGGCGTAGGCCGAGCCGGCTTTGGGCTTCCAGATGGTGGTCATCGGTACCACGTCATGGCCGATACACCACTCGAAGGCGTCGCGCCACGAGCGGATGCCGTCGTCGAGATTGCGGAACCCGCCCTCGGCGACCAGCTCGGGACCGATAACGAAGTTAGTGCCGACGTAGCCGCGGCCAAACACGCCGACGGCGTCGGTGAGCCGTTTCAGCCATTGCTCGCGGCCGATCCAGCGGGCTTTGCCGGGAACGATTTCGGCAAACAGCTTGGGCTCCCAGGCTTCGAGGTTGTAAGTGACGCTGGAGACGCCGGCGGCGTGTAGGGCCGCCGAGCCCTCGCGATCGAAAGCGAGCGTGCCGCCGAGGAAGACCGTGTTGGCGCCGGCTTGGTCGCGTACCTGCTTGAGGGCCTCGAAGATCCGCGCGTACATCTTCGCTTCACGCTGATCGTCGAGCAGGCTGCCGCCGGTGAGGATGAGGATGCGCACTTGTTCCTTGAGCGCCTCGCGGTAGGTTTCGACGATGCGGGCGATCTTCATGCCCATTTCACGCTCGATGCCGACGTCGCGCAGGCCGCGGGTACCCTCCACCAGGCTGCAATACTTGCAGCTCTCGTTGTCGTTGAAGTACTCGCAGTGGCGCAGGATGCAGCCGACCAGCACGTCGTGCCCCATGAGCTGGATCACGTTGGACATCAGCGTGTCGTCGCTGGTGCGCTGATCGTACCAGCGCGGGCGGCGCTGGAAGTTGATTTCTTCGACCGGGTCGCCCTCACGCAGCAGCCAATAGTTGCCGTTGCGGGCCTGGATTTCGTATGGGCTGTGATGATCGAAGCCGATCTGGATGAGGTAGCCGTCCTTGAGGGTAAAGCCGTAGGGCGTCTTCACCCAGCCCTCGGACAAGGCCTCGGCGCCTTCGCCGGCCGCCGGCAGTGGGGTGCCCTCGGCCGCGTGCAAGCGGCGCACGTGCTCGTAGTGGTCGTACTCGAAGACATAGAGGGTCTCGGGCACCGCCCACTCGGCCACCTCGCGCAGCACCGGGGTGTAGCGAATGCCCTCCCGCAGCACGTCGGTGCGAAGGATCGTGCGCCAGCGGGTCTGGGGGAAGGCCTGCGTCAATTCATGCAGTCGGGGGTTCATCGTCCTCCCTGTGTAGCTGGTCAGACCAATAGCTCAAAGCCGGCGGCCAGGTCAAGAAGCTTGACAGAAACGCTCAAGGAGAGGTAAGGGAGCTTGTCAGACAAGCTGCCATGACAAACACAAACGGACAGAACGGCAATGGGACGGGGCTGTTCGCGCAGTTGTGCGAGCGCTACCCCAAGATACCGCGCACCATCGTCTTGAAGACCGACCTGCTGACGCGCGGGCTCAACTACTGCGACGACCTCAAGCGGGTCGGGCCGGACGGGCTCTCCGACACGGTGCGGGGCTTCAAGTTCCACCACGACATCGTGGCTGACGACGAGGCCGGCAGCCCGGCGCAACTGCCGTGGAGTTTCGCTTTCAATGACGAAACCCACGTCAAGGTCATCATCGACCTGGAGAGCCCGTACACCATCCGCGTCTCGCCCGAGGGTCGCTTCTTCTTGCACTGCGGCGACCAGCCGCTGGAAGAGGTGTTCTTCCCGCGCAAGTCGTCGTGGCTCGGCCGCCAGCTCAGCGACGGCACGCCGATCACGGCGGTGCTCTTCGAGGTCGGCCCCTGCCACGCCACTGGGATCGTGCCGCTGGACTACTGCGAGTACTTCCGCAACGGCGAGCAGTGCCGGTATTGCGACTGGAACACGACCTTCGAGTTGGCCAAGGCGGCGGGCTTTCGCACCAAGGTGTCCGCCGATACTGCGCAGCTGGTCGAGGCTTTTGAGATCGCCTTCGGCGGCGCGGACGCGGCAGCTTGCGAGCATGCCCACATCATCGTCGCCGGCGCCTTGTGGAATCGCAACAAGGAGCTGGAGATCTACATGCGCACGATCGAGGCCCTGCGCAGCACCCCCGCCGGGCAGCGCGCCTCGTTCCTGCTCGGCACCCAGGTGCTCGACCCGGCCGATGCCCGCCGTGCCAAAGATGCCGGCTTCTGCTGGGCCACCTGGAACATCGAGATTTGGAACCCCAAGCTCTTCGATACCGTGTGCCCGGGCAAAGCTCGCACTGTCGGCTACGAGAAGTGGAAGGATCTGCTGCTCGAAGGCGTCAACGTGTTCGGCAACGGTTACTTGAGCACGAACTTCGTGGTCGGCCCCGAAGTGGCCATTCCCGACGGCTTCAAGAGCTACGAGGAGGGCCTGGCCTCGGTAGTCGAAGGCTTCGAGTGGTGTCTGCAGCACGGCATCCTCCCCTTCTACCAGTTCTGGCGCTGCTCGCCCGGCTCGATGTTCTCCGACATGGAGCTGCCGGCGGTGCCGACCGAGTACTACCTCCAGGTCAGCCTCGAGCATCACAAGCTGATGGAGAAATACAACTTCTACCAGCTCACCGATCCGCGCAAGCGGGCCTCCTGCCACAAGTGCGGCATTTTCTACAATTCGTACGACTATGCACGCCTGATCGACCCGCTTGAAGGGCCGCGCTGGTTCGAGTGGTGAGGAGCGCAGCGTGGCGACCCTGGCCGACCCGATCCGAATCGGGGAAAAGCTCAAACTCAAGAACCGTTTTGCCACCGCCCCGATGTACCGCTGCTTCGGGGTCGATGACGGCTTCGTCCGGCAGGAATACATCGACAGCTACGCCGCCGAAGCCCGTGGCGGCCCGGGCTTGGTCTGCGTAGCCAATACCGCGGTGAGCGCCTCCGGCGTCGCCTTTCGCCGCCTCACCCGCATCGACGACGACAAATACGTGGCCGGGCTCGCCGATGTCGCCAACGCGATCCATCTGGCCGATGCCAAGGCGGCGATTCAGCTCTTCCACGGCGGCATGATCTGCCGGCCCGAGTACATCGGCGGGCAACCCCCGGTTACGCCCTCGGTGTTGCCGTTGCTTGGCGGCGCCAAGACCCGCGCGCTCAGCGACGCCGAAATCGAACAGATCATCGAAGACTTCGGCCAAGGCGCCCGCCGCGCCGCCGAGGCCGGCTACGACGCCGTCAACGTCCACGCCTGCCACGGCGGGCTGGTGCACGAGTTCATGTCCCCGCTCTACAACAAGCGCGAGGACAAGTGGGGGATGGACCGCACGCTGTTTGCCCGCCGCGTCATCCAGTCCATCCGCGAACACACCGACGCCGACTTCCCCATCGTTTGGCGCTTCAGCGCCGAGGAGTACAACGGCGTCGACGGCTACGACTTCGATTACGCACTGAACACGCTGGTGCCGGCGTTCCTCAAGGCCGGGGTGGACTGCCTCGACGTGTCTACCGGTTCGGTCATGAACGTCGTTGCCCTCGCCCACCTCGATCCGCCAGTCTACTTCAAGCCGGGCATCTTGGTGGACTATGCCGCCGCGGTGAAGCAACGGTACCCGAACGTGCCGGTGATGACCGTCGGCAAGCTCAACGAGCCGCGCGCCACCGATGACATCATTAGCAGCGGCAAGGCCGACCTGATCGCGCTCGGACGCCAGGTGATCGCCGATCCCGACTACCCCCGCAAGGTACTGGCGCGGCAGCACGACGACATCCGCCGTTGCATGTCGTGCAACTGGTGCCTGCTGACCGCTTTCTGGCAGATGCAGTCGGTGAAGTGCGCGGTCAACCCCGGCTACGGCAAAGAGCGCGACTATTACGAAATCCGCAAAGCCGCTCGGCCCAAGCGCATCATCGTTGCCGGCGGCGGGCCGGCGGGGATGGAGTTCGCGCGGGTGGCCGTGCAGCGCGGCCATGAGGTGGTGCTGTACGAGAAGCAGGACCGCCTCGGCGGCCTGGTGAATCTTGCCTCCTCATTCCCGCACTTGCGCACGCGTGATCTGCGCAATGTGGTCATCTACCTGCGCGGCCAGCTGGAGAAGCTCGGCGTGCCGGTGATTCTCGGCCAGGAAGTCACCCCCGCCCTGATCGAGAAGGAGAAGCCCGACGTGCTGATCGTGGCCACGGGGTCGCAGCCCAATTGGCCGAACATCCCCGGCGTACTCAATCCGATGGTGGTGCACTACGAGGAATACTTGCGCGGCAACGCCACCATCGGCGAGCGGGTGGTGGTGGTCGGCGGCGTCGAAGGCGCGGAGGTCGCCGTCAGCCTGGCGTTGCAGGGCAAGGAGGTCTACCTGATCGAGAAGAGCGGCAACGTCACCAAGGGCCCGTACCTGCTCGATCCGGTGCGCTGCCAGATGCTGGTTGACGAATACATTCCCAAGACCGGCGTGAAGCTGCGCCTGCATCAGAAGGTGGTGGAGATCGGCAACGGCCGCGTCGTCACCCTCGATCGCGATGGGCGGCAGGAGATGTACTCGGCCGATTCGGTGGTGGTGACCTGCGGGCGGCTGCCCAACGAGCTGCTCAAGGAAGCCTTGGAGCACAAGGTGCCCGAGCTTTACGCCATCGGCGACTGCCGCCAACCGCGCTCGATCGGCTGGGCCACGCACGAGGCGGCGCACTGGGCGCGATACGTGTGAGTTATGGCACGCAGCGATTTCGTTTTCGGCGAGAAAGTTCACTTCAGCTTCAGCAACCACGTCGCTCACTTCGCGGTGAAGAAGATGAAGCGCGATCGCGGCGCCACCCGCGATTTCGGCAAAATCGTCTGGCAGGTTACTCAGGCAGACGTCCCCGGCTCCGCCTTGAAGGTCGGCGACGTGCTGCCGACGCGGCGCGTGTTCTACATCGCCAAGGACATCGACCCGCGCGCGGCCCACGCCTTCGACATGGAGAACCAGCAGTGAGTTCGGCCACCGCGCCCGCCTGGTACGCGGTTACCAACAAGACGTGGGGCACGGTGCTCGACGACAGCGCCAAGCGCTGGCCCGAGCGCGAGGCGGTGGTCTACGGCGACGAGCGCATCACTTACCACCAGCTGCGCGAGCGCGTTGACCGCTTGGCCTCGGGCTTGCTGCGGCTGGGTGTGGCCAAGGGCGATCGGGTGGCGCTGTGGATGACCAACTGCCCGCAGTGGCTCACGGCGCAGTTCGCCGCCTATAAAATCGGCGCCATCCTGGTGCCCGTGTACACCCGTTTCAAGGAAGAGGAGACCCGCTACGCCCTGGCCCAGTCGCAAAGCAGCACGCTGATCTTCAACGACGAGTTCCTCGGCAAGATCGATTCGCTGGCAATGCTGCGCGCGATTTGCCCCGAGCTCGACAACGCGCGTCCGGGCGAGCTGGCAGCGGCAGCGCTGCCGCAGCTGCGCCGGGTGATCTGCTTGAGCCGGCGCGCCCACGACAACCTCATCAGCTACGAGGCGGTAGCTGCGGGCGAGCGCAATTGGCTGTCGAAGCTGGCCTGGGCACAAGCCGCGGTCGACCCCTTCGACGTCATGAACATGGTCTACACCTCGGGCACCACCGGCTTCCCCAAGGGCGGCTTGTCGCTGCATCGCAACAACTTGGCCAGCATCTACAACACCACCGCCCGCATGGGGCTGAACGAGCACCACCGCTGCCTGCTCAACCTACCGCTGTTCAGCAACTTCGGCTGCATGTTCGTCGCCGCCCTGTCGTTCCTGCGCGGCGCCGCCGTGGTGCTGCAGGAGACCTTCGATCCCGTGGCCGCGTTCAAGACCATCGCCGAGGAACGTATCACCCACCTTTACGGCTCGCCGGCGTACTATATCGGCTATCTCGACGAACCCCGGCGCAAGCAATTCGACCTGAGCTCGCTACGCGGCGGCATCGTCGGCGGCTCACCGTTGCCGAGTGCGACCATGGATGCCATCGCTGGCGATCTCGGCTGCGCCGAAATCTTGAACGTGTTCGGACTCAGCGAGTGCGGCGGCATCGCGACCACGACCAAGATCGATGATCCGGCCGAGCTCAAGCGCACCACCGTCGGTACCCCGTTGCCCAACGCGCGGGTGAAGATCGTCGATCCGCGCACTGGCAAGGACGCCGCACCGGGCGAGCAGGGCGAGATCTGCCTCGGTGATGCGCTCAAAGGCTCTTGTGTCGGCCAGGGCTACTACAACATGCCGGAGAAGACCCGCGAGGCGATCGACCCCGACGGCTGGTTCCACACCGGCGACCTCGGTGTTCTCGACGATCACGGCTACCTGCGTATCACCGGCCGGGTGAAGGACATGTTCCTGTGCGGCGGCTTCAACGTCTACCCGGTCGAAATCGAGAACATGCTGCATACCCACCCCAAGGTGAAACAGGCGCAAGTCGTCGGCGTGCCCGATCACAAACTGGGCGAAGTCTGCATGGCTTTCGTCGAGTTGCGCGAGGGCGTGGAGTGCGCGGGCCGGGAGATCGTCGATTTCGCCGCCCGGCGCATCGCCAACTACAAGGTGCCGCGCTTCGTCAAATTCGTGCGCGACTTCCCCATGACCGGCAGCGGCAAGGTGCGCAAGTTCGTGCTCCGCGAGCAAGCCATCGCCGAGCTCAACTTGCTCGAAGAGTACACCGTGGCCGGTGCTGAACACGAACAGTGAGGAGCTTATGCCAGTCATCGACGTGCACGCTCACATCAGCACCAAGCCCTGGAACGACAGCCTGGCCAAGTACAACGAGGCACTCGAAAAGCACTACCGCTTCAAAGCCGTATGTAAAACCGAGGCCGAGATGGCCAAGGACTTCGTCGACGCCGGCGTCAGGGGCATGATCGTGGCCTGGGATGCCGAGTCCAACACCGGCATGCCGCGCACCTCGAACGACTACATCGCCAAGATCATCAAGGATTACCCCGAGGCCTTCTGCGGCGGCTGGGCCATGATCGACCCATGGAAGGGCGAGATGGCGGTGCGGGAACTCGAACACTCGATCAAGGATCTCGGCTTGAGCGGCCTGAAGTTCCAGCAGACCGCCCAGGGTTTCTTCCCCAACGATCGCCGCTTCTATCCGCTGTACGAAACCTGCGCCGCGTTGAAAGTGCCGGTGCAATTCCACACCGGCTTCACCGGGCTGGCCTCGGGCACCCCCGGCGGCATGGGCATCAAGCTCAAGCACACCCAGCCGATCCCGTACATCGACGACGTCGCCGCCGATTTCCCCAATCTCACCGTCATCGCCTGCCATCCGGCCTGGCCGTGGCAGGAGGAGATGATCGCCATCCTGCTGCACAAGGGCAACGTCTTCCAGGAGCTGTCGGGCTGGTCGCCGAAATACTTCCCCGACTCGCTCAAACGCGAGATCCGCGGCCGCTTGCAGGACAAAGTCATGTTCGGCAGCGACTACCCGCTGATCGCGCACCAGCGCCTGTTTGCCGACTACGAGGCGGAGAAGTATCCGCCCGCCATCCTCGACAAGATCTACTACCAGAATGCCCAGCGCATTCTCGGCATCAAACTATGAGTTGGCCCGCTTTCAGCACTCTCGAGCTCGAGCGCGACGGTGCGGTGACGTGGCTGCGGCTGAACCGGCCGGCGCGCTTCAACGCGCTGACGGAAGAAGGCTGCGCCGAGTTGGGTGCCGCCATCCGCGTGCTTGCTGCCGACGCCGACACCCGCGTGCTTGTGCTCACCGGCAACGGCCGCGGTTTTTGCGCCGGCGCGGATGTCGCCGGGCTCGAAGAGCGCTTGAGCTGGGGCCTGACACGGCAGATCGGACGCTTCGAGCGCATGGCGCGCGAGATCGTGCTCGGGTTGCATGAGCTGAGCGTGCCGACGATTGCCGCCATCAACGGCGCGGCCAGCGGCGGCGGGCTGAGTCTGGCGCTGGCGTGCGACCTGCGCGTGATCGCGGCCGACGCCACTATCACTTTCGGTTTCACCGGGGTCGGTTTGATTCCCGACCTGGGTGCGACCTACTTCTTGCCGCGACTGATCGGCCTGCCGCAGGCCTGCCGGCTGCTGTGGACCAACCGCCGGCTGAGCGCGGAGCAGGCACTGGCCGTAGGCTTGGTGGACGAGATCAGTGCGGCCGGCGAGCTGGCCGGCCAGGTGACGGCACTGGCGCGGCAGATCGCCGCCGCGCCGCAACTGGCAGTCCGCCTAGGCCGCGCGGCGATGCGGGCGGCGCTGCACGGGACGTTGGCCGAGGCGCTCGACACCGAGGGACTGGCCCAAAGCCTCTGCCTCCAGTCGGCCGATCACCAGCAACGCGTGCGCGCCTTTTTGCAGCGGCCGGCCGGGCAGAATCGCGCCGCCGCCATCGAGTGAGGGTGTAGAGAAAGTGGACAGCATGGCCGAACTGGCGCCCATCGAAAAGAACGTCAAGATTTCACACAAGGTCGTCGAGCAGTTCAAAGCCTTGATTGCCGAAGGCAAGCTGCAGGCCGGGCAGCGGCTGCCGACCGAGAAGGAGCTGGCCGAAACCCTGCGGGTCAGCCGCCCTACGCTGCGCGAGGCCCTGATGGTGCTCGAAGCCATCGGCTACATCGAAATCCGGCCGCGCGAGGGCAGCTTCGTACGCACGATGATTCCGGCCACGCTCGGCGAACCGGTCTTGACCATGCTCGAACGCCACCCGGAAAAGATCTTCGAGCTCTTCGAGGTGCGCCGCCGCATTGACCCCGACGGCGCCGCGCTGGCGGCCGAGCGCGCCAACGATCGCGAACTGGCGCAGCTGCGTGAGTTGCTGGAGCAGGCCAAAGTGCTGGTCGCCGGCGGCAAGTCGATCTTCTCGCCCGAGGTCGCCGACCTCTACGCCAAGACCTTCTTCCGCCTCGCCGAGGCCACCCACAACAGCATCTACGCCTATCTGATGCGCATGCTGTGGACCATGGTGGAGGGCGCCTTCTCGTACAGCCGCGAGAAGCTCGCCTTCGCCCCGCATCTGTTCGGCAAGATGTTCCGCCAGTACGTGGCCATCGTCGAGGCCGTGATCGCGCGCGATCCGGTCAAGGCGCGCCAAGCCGTCGCCCGTCATCTCGACTTCGGCGAGCAGGAGCTGCGCCGCGTCTTGGAAGAGGAGAAGAAGAACAGCAAGCAGAGAGAAGCCGGCGAACTCGCCGAGAGCGAAGCCGGCCCCGGCAAACCTGCGGCCTCGCTCTGACGGGCTGCAAGCGACAATATAATCGAGGAGGAGAGTCATGCCGATCACACAACCCCGGGAATGGTTCGAGACCGAATTGCCCGCCGCGGTGCAAGCCGATCCCAAGAAGATCGAGAACTTCACCGGCACGCTGCTGTTCCAGATCAACGGCGATCAGGGCGGCACTTGGACGCTCGACATCCGCGACCAGAAGATGAACATCAAGGCGGAGGCAGCGGCCACCCCCGACATCACCGTCACGATGAAGGACGCCGACTTCGTCAACTTCATCAACAAGAAGCTCTCCGGCCAGATGGCCTTCATGACCGGCAAGCTGAAGGTCAAAGGCAACATGCAGCTGGCCATGAAGCTCAACGGCCTGCTCTGATCGGGTGTCGCGGTGAAGGCCTTCGTCACCGGCGCCACCGGCTACGTCGGCCAGGCGGTGGTGCGCGACCTGCTCGCGCACGGCCACCAGGTCAGGGCGTTGGTCCGCAAAACCAGCGACACCCGTTACCTCGACGGCCTCGAGGTCGAGCGGGCGTATGGGGACCTGCGCGAGCCCCAGTCGCTGCGCGCAGGCATGGAAGGCTGCGATACGCTGTTCCACGTTGGCGCCGCCGTCGCGCTCTGGGCGGCCGACCCGAGCGAGTTCATCGACGCCAACGTCTTGGGCACCCGCATGATCCTGCGGCTGGCCCGCGAGTTGCGCTACCAAAAGGTCGTGTACACCAGCAGCATCGCCTGCGTCGGGCCGCACCTCGACGGCACGCCGGCCACCGAGGAATCGGTCTACCGCTGGACGCCGAGCGATCCTTACATGATGTCGAAGTACATGGCCGAGATGGAAGCGCTGCAGGAGGTCGCGCGCGGCTGCCCGGTCGTGATCGTCAACCCGGCGTCGTGCTACGGCGAGTTCGACTACCGGCCCTCGCTACCGGGCATGCTGGTGCTGCACTTCCTGTGCGGCCGGATGAAGGTCTACATCGACAGCACCATGAACATGATCGATATCCGCGACCAGGCCCGCGGGCACGTGCTGGCGGCCGAGAAGGGGCGCGTCGGCGAGCGCTATCTGATCGGCAACGAGAACGTCCGCGTGTTGGACGCCTGCCAGATGATGCACGAGATC
Organism: Deltaproteobacteria bacterium; assembly: GCA_016210005.1. Classification (NCBI taxonomy): domain Bacteria; kingdom Pseudomonadati; phylum Myxococcota; class Myxococcia; species Deltaproteobacteria bacterium. The sequence goes on from JACQVA010000006.1 coordinate 68,023, forward strand.
ACCGGCCTGCCGATGCCCAAGTTCCGCATTCCCATCCGGGTCGCGATGTTCTTCGGGCTGATCGCCCAGTTGCGCGCCGAGTACATCACCCGCAAGGCGCCGTCGATGAACTACCATGCGATGAAGATGGGCCAGTTCCACATCGCCTACGATTGCTCGAAGGCCGTGCGCGAGCTGGGCCTCGAACTGCACCCGGTGCGCCACGGGCTGGAGCGCGCCATCGACTGGTTTATGAACAACGGCTTCGTGCCCGAGAAGAACGTTCGCATCTATCGCGAGCATCGTGCGAAGCTGGGACCGGCCCCGGCCACGGCAACCGCATGAGCCAGTTCGAGTACCTCTTCAGTCCCCTGCGCATCGGCAACGTGACGGTCGACAACCGCATCGTCATGATGCCGGCCACCACGCTGCTGTCGTCCGATCATCTGATCGGCGACCGGCACATCGCTTACTATGCCGAGCGCGCCAAGGGCGGCGCTGGGCTGGTGATCGTCGAGACCCTGATCGTGCATCCGAGCTCGCAGCCGTTGATGAACGAGGCGTTTGCATACGACGAGCGCGAAGTGCCCCGCTATCGCGAGCTGACCAAGGCGGTGCACGCGCATGGGGCAAAGGTCTTCGCCCAGATCGCCCACGGCGGCCGGCAGCTGATCGACGGCAGCATCTCACGCCTGCCGCTGCTCGGGGTGTCGCCGTTGGCGCTGTCGGTGGCGAGCGAGACCCCGCACGAAATGGACGAACAGGAAATCGCCGAGCTGATCGAAGCCTACGCCACCTGCGCCGGCCACATCCGCGACGGCGGCTTCGACGGCGTCGAGCTGCACGCCTCGCACGGCTACCTGATCCAGCAGTTCTTTTCGCCGCTGAGTAACCAGCGCACCGACCGCTGGGGCGGCGCGCTGGAGAACCGCATGCGTTTCGCTTTCGAGGTCATCAAGGCGGTGCGCCGCAGCGCCGGCGATGACTTCGTGCTCGGCCTGCGCTTGTCGGCCGACGAGTTCGTGCCCGGCGGCTTGACCACCGACGATACCCAGGAGATCGCCCGCCACCTGGTGGCCACGGGCCAGCTCAACTACCTCTCGGTCAGCGCCGGCATGGGGCAAACCCCGTTCCTGATCACCTGCGACATGAGCTTCCCGCCGGGTTCGCAAGCCTATCTGGCCGGACTGATCCGCGAGGTGGCGGGCGAGGTCCCAGTGTTCGCCTCGCAGCGGATCAACGATCCGATCCTGGCCGAGCGCATCCTCGCCGAGGGCCAGGCCGACATGGTCGGCATGACGCGGGCCTTGATCGCCGACCCCGAACTGCCGCGCAAGGCGCGCGAGGGCCGGCTGGCCGAAATCCGCGCCTGCATCGGTTGCAACCAGAACTGCATCGGCCGCGTCATGCAGAGCAAGTCGATCGGCTGCATCCAGAACGCTGCCGCCGGCCGCGAGCGCGAGTGGGGTATTGGCACGCTGAGCGCGGCCCCGAAGCGCAAGCGCGTCACCGTCATCGGCGGCGGCCCCGGCGGTATGGAGTGTGCCCGCATCCTGGCCGAACGCGGCCACGCGGTCACGCTTTACGAAAAGGCGGCTCAGCTCGGCGGCCAGATCAATCTCATCACCCAAGCGGCCGGCCGCCAGGAGTTCGGCGGCGTCGTGCGCTACCTCGCCTACCAGATGGAGAAGCTCGAAATCGACGTGCGCTTGCAGACGGCGGCAACCGCCGCGGCCGTCCTGGCTGAGAAGCCGGATGCGGTGGTGGTGGCCACCGGCTCACTGCCGGCACACCCCGAGCTCCCGGGTGCCGACGGGCCCAACGTCTGTGACGTCAGCGAGCTGCTGGCGGGCCGCGTGCAACCCGGCAAGCGGGCCGTGGTCATCGACGGCGAGTGCCATTACCGCGCGCTGACGGCGGCCGACTTCCTGCTCAACCGGGAAGTTGCCGTCGAAGTGCTCAGCCCCGTGTTCTTCGTCGGCATGAACGTTGCCATGCCGAGCTTGATCATCACTTACATGAACCTGTGCAGCAAAGGCGCGGTGTTCACGCCCATGCATATGGTCCGCAGCATCGCCGGCGACAGCGTCAACGCTTTTCACGTCTTCTCCTTCGCCGAGCGCACGATCACGGACATCGACACGGTGGTGTTCGCCTATCCTGGCCGGGCGGACGACGCGCTTTACAAGCAGCTCAAGGGACAGGTGCCCGAGCTGTACCAGATCGGCGATTGCGTTGCGCCCCGCAAGGTCGACATGGCCATCCTCGAAGGGCACGAGGTCGGACGGCGGATATGACGGCATTAGCCACGCCGGCCTTCGGCCCGCTGCCAGGGCTGCGCATTCTCGACACCGGCCGCAACAACGCCGGGCCGTGGGCGGCCTCGCTGGCGGCGGATTTCGGCGCCGAGGTCATCCACGTCGAGCCGCTGCAAGGCGAGATCTACCGCTTCGATCAATCCGCTTGGGCGCAGGAAAAACGCAACCAGCGCGACCTCACGCTCAATCTCGGCAACCCGCAAGGCCGGGAGATATTCTTGCAGCTGTGCGCGCGCGCCGACATCTGGATCGAGAGCTCCATCCCCGGCACTTACGGCCGGCTCGGGCTGACCGACGAGGCGGTCTGGAAGGTCAACCCCAAGCTGGTCATCGTCCACGTCTCCGGCTTCGGCCAGACCGGCCACCCCGACTACGTCCGGCGCGCCTCCTACGACATGATCGGCCAAGCCTTCGGCGGGCTGATGTTCATCCAGGGCCTGCCCGAGCCCAATCCGCCGATCGCCGCCAAGCCCTATTTGTGCGATTACATCACCGGTTTGTGGTCGCTGTGGTCGGCGCTGGCGGCGTACGTCAGCGCGCAACGCACCGGCAAAGGCCAGGCCATCGACATCTCCCAATACGAGTGCATGCTGCGCATGCTCGCCGACACCGCGATCAACTATTTCCAGAACGACGAGGTCAAGCAGCGGCTGGGCAACCGCCATCCGGTGGCGGTGCCGTGGGACACCTATCAGAGCGGCGACGGCGTGTGGTTTTGCATCAACGCCGCCAGCGAGCCGTTCTCGCGCCTGTGCCGCGCCCTCGGCGTCGATCCCGACGACGAGCGCTGGTCGCCGCAGTTCGAGAAATGTCTTTCAGGCATGCCTGGGGCAGTTGCCTTCGAGGCCGAGCTGCGCCGCTGGCTGCAGGCGCACACTGCCGCCGAGGTCGAAGCCATTCTCACCGTCGAGTACCAGGTGCCGTGCCAGCGGGTGTACAGCATCAAGGATTTAGCTGACGATCCGCATTGTGCGGCGCGGGAGAACTTCATCGAGTGGGACGATCCGGTGTGGGACCGGGTCAAGGGCGTGGGCATCATTCCGAAATTCTCGGCCACTCCGGGGCAGGTCTGGCGCGGAGCGCCGGGCCTGGGTCAGGACAATGCCGAAATCCTCGGGGCGCTCGGTTACAGCCCGGAACGGGTGGCCGAATTACGCGCGGCCGGGGTCATCGGCGAGGACTACAGCTGAGGCGAGACGGAGCACGCGGGTATGGATTTCGGCTTCACCCAAGAGCAAGAGCTGCTGCGTAACACCGTGCGCGACTTCATGCGCCGCGAATGCCCGCCGCAATACGTGCGCAGCTGCGATGAGCAACACCGTTTCCCGTCGGAGCTGCGCGCCAAGATGGCGGCGCAGGGCTGGTTCGGCACCATGGTGCCGGAGGCCTACGGCGGCAGCGGCCGCGGCATCATCGACATCGCCATCATCATCGAGGAGACGGCGCGCTGGGGCATCGGCTGCGATTTCATTCCCACCGGCATCTTCAGCGCCGAGGCGCTGTCCAAGTACGGCAGCGAGGCGCAGAAACAGAAGTACCTGCCGCGCATCGCCCGCGGCGAGGTGATCTTCGGGATTTCCTTCACCGAGCCGGAGGCCGGCACCGATTTCGCCGCCCTCACCACCAGCGCCGACGCCCGCGGCGATGAACTGGTGCTCAACGGGCACAAGATGTTCACCAGCCTGATCAATCTCGCCGACGTCATCATCGTCGCCGCCCGCACCGACAAGACGGCGAAGAAGCACAAGGGCATCTCGCTGCTGCTGCTCGACCCCAAGGCGCCCGGCGTCACCATGCGCGAGATCCCCAAACTCGGCGGCCACATCATTCCCACCTACGAGGTCTGGTACGAGAACGTGCGCGTCCCACGCGAGAACCTCCTGGGCGAGTTGAACAACGGCTGGTATCAGCTGATCGCCACCATCAACACCGAACGCGTCGGCATCTCGGCGCACAATACCGGCAGCGCCCGCGCCGCGCTCGACTACGCCGTGCAATACGTCGGCCAGCGCCAGCAGTTCGGCCAGCCGATCGGCAAGTTCCAGGCGATCCAGCACAAGCTGGCGGCCGATTACCTCGAGGTCGAAGCGGCGCGCTTGCTCACTTACAGCGCCGCCTGGTACCTCTCGCAGGGCGATAGCGTCGAAACTCACATGCAGTGCGCGCTGGCCAAGTTGAAGTCGTCCGAGATCTACAAGCAGGTGACGCTCGACGGCATGCAGGTGATGGGCGGCTACGGCTACTGCATGGAGTTCCCGATGCAGCGCTGGCTGCGCGAGGCGGTGCTGCAAACCGTCGATCTCGGCAACACCGAGGTCATGCTCTCGACCATCGCCTTTCTCATGGGGATGCCGAGGTAAGAGGCCCCATGCCTACCGTCACGACTGCCGGCGCAAAGCTCTACTACGAAGAGGCCGGGGCCGGCTCGGCGGTGGTGTTGGCCCACGGCGGCGGCGGCGATCTCAGCCAATGGCGCCATCAGGTCCCCGCGCTGGCAGCACACCACCGCGTGATTGCCTTCGATGCGCGCGGCCACGGCCGCTCCGCGGCGAGCACGCCACCCGGACGAATCACCGACTTCGCCGACGACATCGCCGAGTTGTTGCGTCACCTCGGCATTGCCCGCGCGCACTTGATCGGCGCCACCCTCGGCGGCGTCGCGGTGCTGGAGTTCGCCCTCGCCCGGCCCGCCGCGGTGCAAAGCCTGGTGCTGATCAGCACTGCACCCGATACCACCGAGGAGATGCGTCTGCGCTTTGAAGCTTCCGCCGAGGTGGTCGAGTCCGGCGACCTCGCCGGCTTTGCCGAAGGCTTCATCAGTTTCATCTTCTCGTCCGACTTTGCCGACAGCCATCCGGACGACCTGGCGGACTTCCGCCAGCGGCTCGAACGGATCGACCCGGCCGGCTATGCCGCCTCGATTCGCGCTCTGGGCAATCGACCTGACCTGACCCCCCGCCTCGGACAGCTGCGGGTGCCGGCGTTGATCGTGACCGGTGCCCTCGACCCGATCCCGACCTCGGCACCCGGCGCGGCGCTGCTCGCGCAGGCGTTGCCGAACGCACGCAACCAAGTCATCCCAGATGCGGCGCATCTGCCGCAGATCGAGCGGCCGGACCTCTTTAATCGCTTGGTGCTCGACTTCTTCGCCGCGGCAGAGCGGCAAGCGGCGGGCACTGCGCCGCGGCCACCCGGCGCGGGACATGAGGGAGTAGCATGAACCCTTCGCGCGGCATTCACAGCATTCGCGACCAGTACGACGTCGTGGTCGTCGGCGGCGGCCCCGGCGGGCTGGCCACGGCGGCCCTGCTCTGTCAGGGCGGCATGCGGCCGCTAGTGGTTGAGCAAAAGCCGACGCTCGGCGGCCGTTATCGCGCCATCGAGTTTGCCGGCTGCCGTGTGGACATCGCCGAGCACCTGCTCACCGGCATGGTCAACGACATCGACGACGCCTACGCCAAACAGGTGTTCGACAAACTCGGGCTGGCGCTGGCGCAGAAGGAGATCAAGTGGGTGATGGGCTTGGTCGGCCGCAGCGGCGGGCCCGCTATCGACTTCTTCTCGATGGATCGCACCAAGGGGGTCGAGAACTTCTTCGACTTCTTTTCGTTCGCCGCCGGTATGCCGCTGGGCGAGCTCGAGAAAGCGGAGATGTCGCGCATCTTCCATCTCATGGCCGACATGTCGCCCGAGGCCTGCCGTAAGCAAGTGCACATGAGCTTTGCGGAGTGGCTCGACCGGCACGTGCAGAATCCCGTCGTCCACATGGTGCTGGCAGGCGTGACCGGGCCGCTGCAAGGCAGCACCGCCGACAAGGTCAACATCGGCCAGATGGCCAATATCTTCGGCTCCTTCCCGCGCATCGGTGCCGTCCCGTTCTGGTATCCGGCCAACGGCATTCTGGCCGACACCATCATCGCGCCGCTGGCCACCTACATTCGGGCTCACGGCGGCGACGTCGTCTGCGGGGTGAAGGCGCGCCGGGTGCTGTTCGACGGCCACAAGGTCAGCGGCGTCTGGATGCGGGACGAAGACGAGATGCTGCGCGAGGTGCAAACGCCGCGGGTGGTGGTAGCCTATCCGATCCAGTTTGCCGTCGGCTTTCGCCGCTTGATTCCCGACGAGATGCTCACCCCGGAGGGCCGCGCCTCGATCGCCCAGCTGCGCGAGCTGTCGCATGAAGACCTGACCGTCTTCTATCTGCTGCGCGAGCGGGTCATTCCCGAGGACTACTACGGCTGGATCCACCTCTTCGACGCGGCCGAAGGGCAGCCCAACTACGTCGGCGACTGGATCTTGGGGGACATGATCAACGCCAAGGTGCCGACGGGAAAACAGCTCGTCGGCAACTACATCACGGCCAACTTCGAAGGCACCCAGTTCGGCCTCGATGCCTCACCCGCGATGGTGCGCAAAGCCATCAATAAGTGGGAAGCCGCGGTGGAGAAGGTGTTCCCGGACTTCACCCGCCAAGTCGAAGCGCGGGTGTACAATCTCCAACTCAACTGGGGCCGCTACTCGTACTCGGTCATGCCGCGGGAATTGTCGGTGCGGGCGCTCGGGGTCGAAGGCCTGTATTTCGCCGGCGATTCGATTCTGTCCGTCAGCAGTCTGGCTTCCGACAAGGTTTACGACGTCGCCCTGCAGTGCGCCGAGGCGGTGTTGAACCACTAAGTGCGAGGAGAATCGCGATGCCGCTCATCAGAATCATCTGCCTGGCCGCAGTGCTGACCGCGACGCCGGCGCTGGCCGAGACGCTGCAGCCCGGCATGGTGCTGGACGAGAAGACCTGGCAGCTCGCCGCCGATCTCTTACCGCCGGAGATTCTGGATCACTACAAGCGCGGCGAGTACCGCAACCCGGTGGCGGAATGGCCGGACGGTGCGGTCAACCTCGGCCCCGACTACGCCAGCGCCACCGCGGCCAACGCCGGGCGCTTCGAGGTCAGTCCTGCCGGCGGCATCATCGAGAAGGGCAGCGGCCAGCGGCCGGCGGCGATTTACGGCTTTCCGTTCCCCGAGATTGCGCCCAATGATCCCCAGGCCGGCATCAAGGTGCTGTGGAACTACTACTACGGCTACTGGTCCAACGGCAGCCGCCGCAACGTCACCGACGTCCTCTGGCTCGGCCGTTCGCGTCTTGATCGCACCGCGATGATTGACGTCTGTTTCGCGCAGTACGACGGCCAGCCGCCCGACGACCGCCCGAAGAGCAATCCCAACGAGGTGTTGCAGCAGTTCCTCGCCGCCACCCTGCGGCCGGCGGATCTGCAAGGCACCACCTCGCTCACCTGGCGCTACCGCGCGGCCGACAAGCGTGACTCCAACTGGGCCTACGTTCCCGCCTTGCGCCGAGTGCGCCAGGTGTCGCCGGCAAATCGCTCCGACGGTTTCCTCGGCTCCGATATGAGCCAGGACGACGGCCCCTTCTTCGACGGCAAGCCGGAGGACTTCGTCTGGACGCTGGTCGGCGAACGCCAGACACTGCGCCTCGCCGATCCTTACAGCCTCAAGGGCGAATTCACCTACCAGCCACTGCCCGGCGGCGGCTGGCGCGTGCCCTTCAAGGCGCTGCCGATGGTGGGCGTGCAACAGGCGGACTGGAGCGGCCTGGCTTGGGCGCCGCTCAACTTCGTGCTGGTGCAACGCCCGATGTGGGTCATCGAAGGTGTGCCGCGCGACCAGTACTACCTCTTCGGCAAGATTCAGCTGTACATCGACAAGGAGAACTTCCGCGGCGCGTGGAGCCGCAAGTTCAACTGGGCCGGCGAATTGGTCACCACTTATCAGGTCGGCGCTTACGTCAACGGCAGCCCCGACGGCAAGCACTATATCTGGGGCCACGCGCTCTACTACCAAGTGGCCGAGAACTTCAAGCAGGGGCGCGCTACCTATGCCGGCGCACCGCCGCCGCAAATGCACGACGCGGCCAACGACTTTTTCGTTTCCTACGACTCGGAGTTCTTCAGCTACCAGTCGCTGGTCCGCTTTGGAAAGTAACGCGGGCGTCGCCAGGCCCCAATGCCAACTTAGGGAGGTGAGTATGAAAACGGCCGTGCAGTTACGAGGGCGCGAACGAGTCGCCGCCTTACAAGCGCAGTTTCCCACCATCCCGCGGGCGATCGTGATCAAGACCGACGTTCTGCGCGAAGGCATCCAGCCCAACGAGTTGTTGCCGCGCGTCGGCCCGCACGCCTTCCCTCACTTCCTGGTGTGGAACTCCGATCACGTGTGGAACCCGGCGGTGCAAGCCGGCAGCGAGGTCAAGGCGATTCCGTGGAACTTCATCCTGGACGACGGACACGCGCCGGTGGTCTGCCGGCTCGATTCCGCCAGCCCCTACGAGATCCGCCTCACCGAAGCCAAGGGTTTCGTGCTCTTTCGCGACGGCCAAGCGATCGAGCCGGTGCGCTTCGAGCGCGGCGCGCGCTGGATCTTCGACACCACCTCCGACGGTACCATGAACGGATCGGTGTTCCTGTCGTGGACGCGCGAGGCCTTGCTCGGCGCAGCGCTGCGCTACTGCGAGTACACCAAGTCCGGCGACCAATGCCGCTACTGCTGCCTCGATGCCGAAGCCAGCCGCTTCAGCGAGTTGGGCTTCAAGCTCGATATGGCGGTCAAGCCGGCCAATGCCGCCGAAGCCTACCGCGCCGCGGTGATCGAAACCGGCAGCATCCGCCAGGTGTCATTCACCGGCGGCAGCTTGCTGAACACCAACAAGGAAATGGAGAAATACATCGCGCTGTACGCCGCCCTGCGCGACGTGCGCGACGAACTCAAGGCCGACACCCAGTTCTACGCCTGTGTCACCGCCCCGCCCGATCGTGAGATCCTGACGCGCTTGCACGATGCCGGCTTGTACCACATCGCCCCCAACATGGACTGCTGGGAGGAAAAGCTCTGGCCCGTCATCGTTCCGGGAAAGCACAAGTTCGTCGGCCGCCAGTACTGGATCGACTCGTTGCTCATGTGCCTGGAGGTTTACGGCGCCGGCATGGTAGGAAGCGCCTTCGTGGTCGGGCCCGAAATGGTGCAACCGTATGGCTTCAAAGACCTCGATCAAGGCCTGGCCTCGTGGACCGGCTGCTTCGAGTGGTGCACGCAACACAAGATCGTACCCATGCTGATCCCGTGGCAAAAGGAAGTCGGCTCTCCTTGGGAGCACGAGGTGCCGCCGCCGGCCGAATACACCCTGGCTGTGTTCGCCGAGCGCCACCGCTGCATGGAAGCTGCCGGCCTGTACGGGATCATGGATCACAACTACTTCATGGGCCAGGCGTGGGATACCAACGCGGACTTCCGGCGGCTCGCCCACGGCTGCTCGTGCGCCAACTGCGCCCCGCCGCCGTACGGGCCCGAGCGCTACGTCGATCCGGCCGAGTTCCAGGCCGGGGCTGTTGCCGGCGCGCAACCCACCGCGCTGTGAGAAAGGAGCCTCCATGAAGCGTACGGCAACACTGTGGTTCTTGGCCACGCTGGTCGCGACCAGCACCGTTCGGGCGCAGGAGTTGAAGCCGGGCGATACCCTGTCGCAGCAGAACTGGCAACTCGCCAAGGATCTGCTGCCCCCGGAGATCCTGCGCCACTACGAGCGCGGCGAATACGTCAGCCCGATCCTGGCCTGGGAGAACGGCCGCCAGAAGTGGAGCGCCGACTTCCTCGAGGCGACCGCGCGCAACGCCACCGAGTTGGCTCTCGACGCCAAGGGCAGCATCGTCGACAAGGCCACCGGCAAGCGGCCGGCTTACATGCGCGGCTTCCCGTTCCCCAACGTGACCGCCGATGATCCCCAGGCGGCGTTGAAAATCCTGTGGAACCACTACCTCTACTGGTGGAACAACGGCAACCTGCGAAACTACGTCGAGATCAATTGGGTATCAAGTAAAGGCGTAGAACGAAAAGCCACACAGGACGTGTACTTCCTCTATTACCAGGGCCAGCCGCGCCAGTACATCCCCACAAGTAACCCAGATGACTTGCTCACCCAGCTCTTGGCCACCACCGTGAAACCCGCCGACCTCAACGGCACCGCCGCGTTGAGCTGGCGCTACCGCGATCCCGAAAAGCGCGACTCCTCCTGGGCCTACGTGCCCGCTCTGCGGCGCGTGCGCGCGGTCTCGCCCACCAACCGCTCCGATGGCTTCCTCGGCTCCGACATGAGTCAGGACGACGGCCCCTTCTTCGACGGCAAGCCGGAGGACTTCAACTGGAAGCTGGCCGGGGAACAGGATATCCTGCGCCTGACTGATCCCTACAGTCTCGACGGCGAGCAGCACCGGGTGCAACTGCCCAGCGGCGGGTGGCGCGGCATATGGAAGAAGGTTCCCATGGTCGGGTTTCAGGACCCAAGCTGGCAAGGGTCGCCTTGGGCGCCTCTGGGCACCGCCCTGGCGCGCCGCCGCTGCTGGGTCATCGAGGCGGTGCCGAAGGACACCTACTATCTGTTCGGCAAGATCCAGCTTTACATCGATAAGGAGACTTATCACGGCGCCTACAACCGCAAGTTCAACTGGAGCGGCGAGTTGGTCAATATCTACGTGGTGTTTGCCGATCTGAACGGAAGCTCGGGCGGTGACGGCGACTATTACGGGGCCGGGAACATCGTCTACCAAGGCGCCGAGAACCTCAAGCTCAGCCGCGCCACCGTGATCACCGCGCCGCCGGATCAAGCCGATCCGCCTAACGATCGCCGCATCAAGCTCGACCCCCAGTTCTTCAGCGCCCAGTCGCTGGTGCGGGCCGGGAAGTGACGGCATGGCTGAGCGGAGGAGCGGCTGATGCGGGCGGCGCGCTGGTACGCCCCGCGTGATCTGCGCATCGAAGCGCTGGCGCCGCCGCAGCCGGGCGCCGGCGAGGTGCTGGTGCGAGTCGAGTGGTGCGGGCTGTGCGGCACCGACGTGCACGAGTACACGCACGGTCCGGTGCTGATCCCATCGCGCCCGCATCCGCTCACCGGCCGTGTGCCGCCGATCACACTGGGGCATGAATTCTGCGGCACGGTGGTCAGCGCCGCCGCCGGCTTCGCTGCCGGCGAGCGGGTTACGGCCAATGCCTGCCTGGTCTGCCACCAATGCGCGTGGTGCCGCGCGGGACAGCCCAACTTGTGCGCCAAGCTCGGTAGCATCGGCCTGTGCGCTGACGGCGGCCTGGCGGAGTTCGTCAACGTCCCCGCCTATTCGCTCTACCGCCTCCCTGCCGGCATGCCGGCGGAGGTGGGTGCGCTGGCCGAACCGACAGCGGTGGCGGTGCATGCCTGCCGGCGTGCGCGGCTGAAGCCGGGGGAAACCGTGGCGGTGGTGGGAGCAGGTACGATCGGTTTGTTGGTGTTGCAAGCGGCTCGCGCCGGCGGTGCCGCTGAGGTGTTCAGCATCGAGCCGATCGCGGCCCGGCGCCAGTTGGCCGAGGAGCTGGGAGCGCGCCTGGCTCTCGATCCGGCGGCGAGCGCGGTCGATAAGGAGATCGCCGCCGCCACCGACAACCGGCGCGCCGATGTCGTGTTCGAGTGCACCGGCTCGCTCGCCGGCATCGAAACCGCCTTGCGGGTTTCGGGCAAAGCCGGGCGCGTGGCGATTGTCGGCATTTACCGCGACTCGTCGCCGGCGCCGTGGGCGCGCTTGCAAGCGCACGAGAAGGAGATCATCGGCTCCAGCGCCTACACCGACGAGTTCCCCGAGGCCCTGCGGCTGCTGGCGAGCGACGCCGTGCGCGGCGCCGCCTTGATCACTGATCGCATCGACCTCGCCGAGCTGGAAGCGCGCGGCCTGCGCGCCTTGCTCGAAGAGCCGGCAAAACATCTCAAAATCCTGGTCCAGCCTTAACTACCCCACCGCCCGAGGAATCCAGTGGAGTTCGAGCTCAACGACGAACAGCGGATGATCCGCGACCTCTGCCGCGATTTCGCGCAGCACGAGATCGCTCCGCACGCCGAGCAGTGGTACGACGCCGGTGAGTTCCCGACGGCGGTCTTCCGCAAGCTCGCCGAGCTGCAGCTGATGGGCTTGCTGATTCCCGAGGAGTACGGCGGCAGCAACACCGGCACGGTGGCCTTCGTCGCCGCCATGGAGGAGCTGGCGCGCGTCGACCAGTCGATCGCCGCCACCTGGAACGCGCACCTGACCATCGGCTCACTGCCCTACCTGCACTTCGGCACCGAGGAGCAGAAGCAACGTTACCTGGTGCCGCTGGCGCGCGGCGAGATCCTCGGCGCCTTCGGCCTCACCGAACCGGAGGCCGGCTCCGATGCCGCCAATATCAGTACCGCGGCGATCTTGGACGGCGACTCCTGGGTCATCAACGGCACCAAGTGTTTCATCACCAACGCCGGCACGCCGCTGTCATACGGGCTGGTGGTACTGGCGGTGACCGGGCGTGACGCCGCCGGCAAGAAGCGTTACAGCACCCTGATCGTCCCGCGCGATACCCCCGGCTACACCGTCGGCCGCCGCTATCACAAGGTGGGTTGGCACACCGTCGACACCCGCGAGCAGGTATTCGAGGACTGCCGCGTGGCGCGCGAGAACTTGCTCGGCCCCGAAGGCGCCGGCTTGCGCCAGTTCATGCAGACCCTCGACGTCGGCCGCATCAGCATCGCCGCCTTGTCGGTCGGCCTGGCGCGCGCGGCCTTGGAATTGGCGCTGGCCCATGCCCAACAACGAGTGACGTTCGGCAAGCGCCTGAGCCAGCACCAGGCGATCCAGTTCAAGCTCGCCGATATCGCCACCGCGGTCGAGGCCGCGCGCCTGCTGGCATATCGCGCCGCCTGGCTGCGCGACAGCGGCCGGCCTTACGCCCAAGAGGCCGCCATGGCCAAGCTGTTCGCCTCCGAGGCGGCGGTGCGGGCCGCCGAGGAAGCGGTGCAGATCCACGGCGGCTACGGCTACACCCGCGAGCACGCGGTCTCGCGCTTTTACCTGGACTCGAAAATCCTCACCATCGGCGAAGGCACCAGCGAGGTCCAACGCATGGTGATCGCCCGCCATCTGGGCTGCTGATTGCTGCCGCCACGGCCTCTCGGAGCGCACCGCCATGAACGATGCAGAGCTGAAGCAGTTGGGCCGGCGCGCGCGTGAGCGCTTGGAGGCGGCGCTGGCGGTCAATGATCTGGACGAGGCCCGGCGCGCCTGCGCCGAGCTGCCCAAGGAGTACGTGCTGATTCACAAAGGGCTGCGCCAGGTCCTCGAATACGCCATGGAGTACATCGAGCAGATCTTCCGCGCCGAGCAGGCCGCGGTCGCCGCCCGCATCACCGCCGCCGTCGAAGCCGGCGACTTCGACCGGGCGCGCGCCTTGCTGCACGAGCGCGATCGCCAGCACCAAGTCATCCACGATCGGTTCATCGACACGAAAGCCGGCTTCTACAGTTACGTCGCTGAGGTCTTCGGTGATCAGCGCCTGGAAGGCATCCTGCGCCATACCGGCGAACGCCAGCGCGCCGGCTTCGAGCGCTGGGAGCAACAGTGGCGAGGCGAGTCGGCAGCCGCCTTCACCCGCGCTTCGGTCCATCTGCTCAAGACCCACATGGGGCGGGTGAGCGTGAGCGAGGACGAGGAGAAGTTCACCATCACCCAAGACCCGTGCGGCTCCGGCGGCCGGCTGATGCGCGAGGGCGCCTATGATCGGCCCGACGGGCTTAGCCGCGTCGACCGCCCGCAAGCCATGACCTTCGACAAGCCCGATTTTCCCAGCTACTGTGCCCACTGCGCGGTGTGGAACAACATTCAGTGCATCGAGTGGTTCGGTCACCCGCAGTGGGCGATCGATCACCCGGCGACCCCGGACGACCCCTGCCGCATTCACATCTACAAAGATCCCGGCCGCGTCCCCGAGCGCTACTACCGCCAAGTCGGTAAACAGCGACCGGATAAGCCGCAAACTTGAACTGGAGGAGTGACATGCCCGAGACACAAACCTGTGACGTGGTGGTCATCGGCGCCGGCCCCAACGGGCTTTCGAGCGCCTGCTACCTGGCCCGCGCCGGGCTCGACGTGGTGGTGCTCGAACGCCGCGGTGACGGCATCGTTGGCGGCGGCGCCACCAGCGAGGAAGTGACCCTGCCCGGCTTCAAGCACAACCTGGGCGCGGTGTGGATGGGGGGCACGCTCTGGACCGGTGTTCACAAGGAGCTGGAGCTGAAAAAGTACGGGGTCAACTACCTCTACACGGATGTCGCCATGTCGGCCGTGTTCGATGACGGCAGCTGCATCCACTGGCATCACGACCTCGACAAGATGTGCGCCAACATCGCCCGCTACAATCGCCGCGACGCCGACACCTGGCGCGAGCTGTTCTTGACCTACAAGGACACCGCCCCGATGTGGGCCGCCGCCGAAGAGGCCGTCAGCGGCGCCGCCGCTGCCTCGCCCGGCTCGCTGTTTCTCTCCCCGCTCGAACGCAGCCCCGCCGGCCGCGAGCTGATCCGCTTGAGCATGAAGCCACCGGTCGATCTGGTGAACGACTTCTTCGAAGAACCCCGCCTGCGCAACCTGTTGCGCCAGCGCATCTCCGAAGGCTTCACCCGCCCCGACGACGAGCCGCAGCTCGGCAACCCATTCATCATGCACTTGATCATGAGCCATACCGTCGGGCGCAGCTTCGGGCTGGCGCAGGGCGGCACCGGCCAGGTTTGCCTGGCGCTGCGCAAGTGTCTGGAGGAAAGCCGCGGCCGGGTGCTGTTCGGCAAGGACGTTCGGGAGATCGTCACCGAGAACAAATCGGCCAGCGGAGTCGTTTGCAGCGACGGCTCGCGCTACACGGCCAAGAAGGGCGTCATCAGTGACGTCACCCACGTCACCACCCTGCTGCAAATGGTCGGCGAGCAGCTACTGGAGCCGAAGTTCGCCCGCAAGGTGAAAACCTGGCGCTGGGAAGAGCACAGCTTCCACAACACCCACTGGGCGCTGAATGAACCTGTAGTATGGAAGGCGTCGGACAACGACCCCGACATTCAGCGCTGCTGGTCGATCGCCGTGCTGCCGCTCGATCCTGACGCCCACTGGCGCCAGTGTCACGAAGACAATCGCGCCGGCCGGCCGCCGCGCTCCTTGGGCTACTACGGCAGCTTTCCCACCGTGCTCGATCCGACGCAGGCGCCCGCGGGTAAACACACCGGCTTGGCCTGGAAGCACTCGCCCTACGACCTCGAAGACGGCGGCGCAGCACGCTGGGACGCGATCAAAGAGGAGTACGCCGACCAGGTCGAGGAATTTACCGCCGGCTTCACCAAGAACGATTTCCGCAAGAGCATCCTCAAGCGTCACGTCGATTCGCCGCTCGACATCGAGCGGCGCAATCCCTCGTTCGTCAAGGGCTCGTGTTGCAACGGCTCCACCGAACCGCACCAGGTCGGCTACTACCGGCCGTTTCACGACTACCCGCAGGGACGTTGCCCGATCGAGAAGCTGTACCTGGCCGGGGATTGGGTCGGTGTCACCGGCGGTGCGGGGCGCAACGCGGCCAGTGCGGTTCTGGACGATCTCAAGCTGAAGAAGTGGTGGGGCAAGAAGTAAGCCAGTCCTTCATGATGGCGGCGGCGTGGAATGATTGGAGGCTGCAAGTGGCACGTTCGGTCAAGATGGTGTCCGACATGGACACGACGATGATGGAGGTCGAGCAAGTCGACCGGGTGGGCGACCGGCTGATGATCAAGGGCACGATGATGGGGAGCTTCCCGGCCGATATCTACATCGAGCCGCAAGCCCTGCTCGGACTGCTGCTCATGCACTTGCGCCCCGCGCCGCTGAGTTTCGTCTTCGGCCTGCCGTATTTCTGGTTGCGCTGTTACTGGCGGCGCGAGGAAAACCGGAGCGCGCCCGCCCGTGCCAAGGGCGTGGCGTTGGCGGCAGGCATGGCGCTGGCTGCTGCCGGCGGGGTGGTGGTGCTGCTGCTGGGGCTGGTGCAGCTGATGCGTCTCGTCGTCTGACCAGCGCGGGCGGTCCCGCGGCGGGCAAAGAAAGCACTTGATCTGGGGCCGTGAGCTGTGCCAAAGCTCACAGCCAGGAGTCACATGCCGGCCGAGGTCATCGACCTGCAACGCTTCAAGCTGGTTCGGCGCGCCGGGCAGGCGGACAGCGCCGACGCGGTGTTGCCGTGGAGCGCACAGCACTGGCCGATGTGCCGCATTCGCTATTTCGTGCGCAACACGACCTCGGGGCGGCCGCCGCGATGCTGCTGCGGGCGGGTATACAACCGGGTGACGTTGCAGGCGCGTGCCCCGGTTATCACCGCGATCGTGCGTGAGACCGTACAACGGCTGACCGGCGAGGGGCTCATGACCATGGCGCGGCTGGCGGCGGCGTTACAAGTGCATCCCGAGCTGACCTCGGTGGAGCGCGCCGCGCTCAACACCGGTCCGTGCGCCACCTGCCCGGTGTTGAGCGAGCAAGCCGAGCAGCTGCGGTTTCTGTGGGGCTTGTACCGCGCCTATTGGGGCCGAGCGGTGCAGGCGAGCGTACCGCGCCGGCATCACAACGAGCTCCGCGGCGACCAAGCGCGCCAGTCGGCGATCGACCTGCGCCGTCACATCCGCCACGAGATCGCCTTGATTCGCCACCTGCAGCAGCAACTCGCCCTCTGCCCCTGGGCCCGCCGGCGTCCGATGTCGCGCTCGAGTAACGGCTCGCCGGGGTACTGAGCTCTAGCCCCAAAGACGGCGTAGGGGCCACCGCCCGGCTCACCCGCCAGCCTCGCGACTCTGCCGTGCGCCCGGCTGTGGCCCCCGAATTGACCGGCCGCGGACATGGGTTTAGCATCCGGCCACGGTTTCATTCTCGGAGGGTATCACCATGCAGATCGGCCCGGCCGCCAACGCGCAAAACTATCCCGATAAGCTCGCCATCGTCTGCCGCGACCGGCGCTACACCTGGCGCGAGTGGAATGCGCGCATCAATCAGCTGGCGTATGGGCTGCGCGCGCTCGGCTTGCGCGCGGGGGACAAGGTGGCGGTGCTGCTCAACAACTGCCACGAGGCGCTGGAGGTCACCAGCGCGTGCAGCAAGACCGGGACGGTGGCCGTGCCGCTGAACTATCGGCTGACCTCGAGCGAGATTGCCTACATCGTCAACAACTCCGACTCGCGTGCATTCATCTTCGGCGCCGAGTTCACCGACCGCGTGCGCGTGGTGCAGGAGCAATTGCCGCTGGTGCCGCGCGACAACTTGCGCGTCGTCAGCGACGGCGTCAACGGCGAGTTCGCCGCCTACGAGCAGCTGCTCGCCGCCCAGCCCAGCGGCGAGCCCGAGGGCGACAGCGTTCCCGGGCTCTCGGCCATGATCTACACCTCCGGCACCACCGGCCAGCCGAAGGGCGTGGCCCGCAATGGCCCGGTCGATCCGATGATCGTCCTCGGTATCATCCAAGGCTTCAACCTGACGCCCGACGAGGTGCATCTGGTGTGCGCGCCGCTCTATCACAGCGCCCCCCTACTGGGCTCGGCGTTGACAATCGCCTTGGGCGGTACGTTGGTGATCATGCCGAAATTCGAGCCGGAGGAGTTCCTGCGCCTGGTGGAGCAGGAGCGTGTGACCTCGACGATGGCCGTGCCCACCATCATGAAGCGCATCGTGGCGTTGCCGCCGGCGGTGAGGACACGCTACCAGGGGCGCTCGATGCGGGCGCTGATCTTCGGCGCCGCCCCCTGCCCGATGGAAACCAAACGTGCAATCACCGACTACTTCGGTGACTGCTTGTACGAGTACTACGGCTCCACCGATGCCGGCCTGAACACCATCCTGCCGCCGCACGAGCAGTTCACCAAGCCGGGCAGCTGCGGCCGGGTGCTGCCGGGGCACGAGATCAAGATCTTTGACGAGGCCGGCAATGAGCTGCCCGCGGGCGAGCCCGGTGACGTCTACATCTACAACTCGCTGGTGGCAGCGATGCAGTACTACAAGGACCCGGAGAAGACGCGCAAGTCGTTTCGCGGCCAGTACATGACCGTCGGCGATGTCGGCTACTTCGATTCCGAGGGCTATCTCTATCTGGTCGACCGCAAGATCGACATGGTGATCTCCGGCGGGGTCAATATCTACCCGGCGGAAATCGAGGCGGTCATCCACGAGCATCCCGCGGTGCTCGACGTTGCCGTCATCGGCGTACCCAACGAAGACTGGGGCGAGGAGTTGAAAGCGGTGGTGCAATTAAAGCCGGGCGCGGCGGCTCGCCCCGAGGATATTTGCGACTTCTGCGCCGAGCGCCTGGCCGACTACAAGCGCCCGCGCAGCGTGGATTTCGTTGACGAGGTGCCGCGCAACCCCTCCGGCAAGATCCTCAAGCGCGAGCTGCGCCAGCGCTACTGGGCCGCCGCCGGCCGCAAGATCTAAGGCTAGCCGGCACGCTCATCCACCGGCCGGAGGCGGCCGCGGCCCTTCACGCCGCCAACGCCGACTGCACCAGCGGCTGCAACTCGCCGCTCTCGTACATCTCGCGCACGATATCGGCGCCACCGACGAACTTGCCGGCCAGATATACCTGCGGGATCGTCGGCCAGTTGGAAAATTCCTTGATGCCTTCGCGCAGCTCGGGATCTTCGAGAATGTTCACCGTCTCGAACGGCACGCCCAGCTCGTGAAACACGGCCACCGCGCTGGCGGAGAAGCCGCACATGGGGAACACCTTAGTGCCCTTCATGAAGATCACGATCTTGTGCGTCGCGACCAGCGACTGAATACGCTGTCTCAACTCATCGGTCATCAGTGCCTCCTCAAGCGATCACCCGGAGTGATTTCGGGCGCTGCCGCCATTGCTCGGGCGTATAGGTCTTCAGCGCCAGCGCGTGAATGCGGTCGGCCAGCGCCGCGCGCAGCGGGGCATAAACCAGCTGATGCTGGTCGACCCGCCCCCGGCCGGCGAAGATCTCGGACACCACCGTGACCTCGAAGTGGTCGCCGCCACCGGTCAGATCACGCACCTCGATCTCGGCGTTCGGGATCGCGGCAGCGAGCAATTCTCTGATGTCATCAGGATGCATCACGCAGCCAGCCTGGTTGTCGCTAACGAACGAACTTCTAGCCCAAATGCCGGGAGCAAGCGAGGGGGGCTACTGCTCGAAGCCGGCCTCGACGGTGATATCGAGCTCGTCCGAGGCGCGCGAGCCGTCCGGGGCGGCGGCCCGCAGGCGCACCAGGTACTCACCGGCCTTCTCGAACACGTGCACCGGGGCCGGCTCAGATGACGGCGGCGACTGGTCACCGAAGTCCCAAGCGTAGGTCGGGATGCCGCTCGGGCACTGGCTTTCCACGCTGAAGTTGACGGTCAGCGGCGGCTCGCCGAAATCGGGATCGGCGTCGATGATCACGACGCAGTCGCCTTCATCCGCGAGCTCGGCTTCGGTGCCGGCAGCCGCGTCTTCTTCGGGGGGTGGTTCCGGCGCCGGTGGGAAGGTGGGCGCGGCTTCGGGGGCCAGCGCCTTGGTCGGCCGCAGAGCCAGTGTTGGTGGCACGATGCGGCCGGCGGGGGTGGGCGCACGCGCGCCGCCGGCGGCCAGCGTGCGCGCCGGCGGCCGCCGCACTTCCAGGCGCGGGGCCGTGTCCGGCTGCGGCTCACTCGACTCCCGGCAGCCGCCGCATCCTGCCACAAGCAGCAGCCCGCCCAGTAGCCACACTCTGTGATCTACTACTGTCACCGTGTTGGTAGCAGTCTCGGCTTCGGTGTCGTCTTCGGTCGCGGCCCTGGTTTGCGCTTCGGTCGTGGTTGGGGGCCGGGATAAACTATCTTGATCTTCTTAGCCGGGCCAGGATTGCCTTCGACATCGCGCACACGAACGGTCAGCTCGGTGGTGCCGATCGGAAGCGCCCAGGCCTTGGCGACAACCATGCAAAACTGCGAGGTGGTTTCCTTGGACACGAAGGAGAAATCGCCGTTCGGGGTAACGGTACAGGCGCCACTGCTTTCCAGAAAGGTTTCAAAGCGGCAGCCCATGTCGTTCAGCGTATCCGAGATCTCTTGGGTTTCCTTGAACGAGGGCGCGGCGGGGATGCCACCGATGTTGGGCATGCGGCGGTCGCAGACCTCTTTACTGCCATCGCCCAGTGGCCGGTTGCTGATGAGTTGGAGATCGGGGCGCCGGCTGGGATCCTTGGGGTCGTGGGCATAGATACTGTGGCCGACCTCGGTGTTGCTCAGACCGGGTTTGGTCTCCACCACGATCATAAAACCGGAGCCCACGCGGTTGCGGTAGGTCGCGGTGCCATCCTTGGCCACCGACTCGGGCTCGTACGAGTGCCCGTCAGCCTTGGCCGCGCCGAAGTGAGTGATGATCGGGCCGATGGGCTTGCCCTTGGTAGCCTTGACGTTGGGGTTGGGCACGGGCCGGGTCGGGATCGGCGCCGGGGTAGCGGGCGGTACGGTCGGTACCGGCGTCTCCGCCACCCGCGGGGTGGGCATGGTGAAAGTCGGAAGCGGCGACGGTGTAGCCGGCGCCGGCTTTCTCGCCGCACAGCCCGCCGCCACCATCGCCCCAGCCAGCACACATGTAAACACTGCCCCAAAACGTCCGCGCATCATGCCTCCTCGAAACTTGCGGTTATGTAACGGGGCCTATCCAGCGAGTCAATCCCGATTCGCCCGAGTCCTTCGCCCGGCATCGGCGCGGTTGCGACCGGCTCCCGGGCGATTTGCTCCGGCGGGGCGCTTCGGCTATCACCCCGACTCATGAAGATGACCCTGCGATCGGGCGTGGTGAAGACCTGGGCGCTGGTGGCGGCGCTGGCGTTGCTAAGCGGCTGTGTGCGCCGCCACGCACCGCTCGACAGTACAGTCGCCGGTGGCGCGGCCCCCAGCCCGCTCGGCGACATAGTGGTGCCGCTGGCGGTGCGATCGTTCGAAATCAGCTCGGTCGACGGACAGCGCGGGGTGTTCTTCAAGCTTTCGCGCGTACCCGACCGTGTCGCCAGCCACGAGGAGAGCGAGCCCGCCCGCATCGTGGTCGAGGTTGAAGGTCCGGCGGCGGGCGATGACATTGCGCCGCAATCGTATCCCGGCGCCGATACCCTGGTCAGTCAGATCAACATGTCGCGCACCGGCGGCCGGCTGACTCTGGTGGTCGAACTCAGCGGCAGCGTCGTGCCCCGTCATAGCGTGCATCAAATGGCCGACTGGATCATGGTCCGGCTCAACCCGCCGAAGTGACGGCGGGTAGGTTGCGCGGCGCCGTGTGGGACAGGTAAAGTCGTGGGCGTGATGGCAGTGTGGACTCGCCCGCTCTCCGGGTTGTGGCTGCTGCTGGCGCTGGCGCTGGCGCTGGGCGCGGCGCGCGCCGGGGCGCAGATTTCGTCGAAGCAAATCCGCGAGCGCTACGAGCGCAACACCAAGGGCGGCACGAAACTCGAGGACTTCGTCAAGAAGCTCGATAGCCCCGAACCGGAAGTGCGGCTCGACGGGCTGAAGTCACTGGGTGAGACCAAGGACGCCAAGGCGGTCACCTACATCATGCAAGCGGTGGGCGACTCGGATATGCGGGTGAAGGTCAAGGCCATCGACTTGTTGGCGGGGCTGCGGGCCAACGACGCCACCCCGGTGCTGGTGCAGTATCTCTTCCTGCGCACCGTCGACGGGCAGCTCAAGCAGCGCATCTTGGCAGCGCTGGGTAAAATCGGCGACCCGCGCGCGGCGCAGCCGATCATGGAATTCCTCCAGCGTGATCTCGATCCCGCCATGCGCGGCACCGCGATATTCGCCCTCGGTGAAATCGGCGCGCCCGAGGCGCTCGAACGCCTGACCCAGATCGCACAGGCCGAGAACGATCCCACCCTGCGCCGCTTAGCGGGCGAGGCGGCCGCCAAGGTGCGCCAGCACCAAGCGGCGGTACAAAGCGAAGCCAAGGAGCCGCCGGCGACCTTCTTGGAGCCCAAACGCCCGCCGCAAGAACAACCGCAATAGCGTGCCGGTGCTGGATTCCGCTCGCTGCATTCGCTATGGCAGAGCTGCCCGAGGCCCAGTGGTGGAATGGCAGACACGGCAGACTCAAAATCTGTTGCGGGCAACCGCGTGGGGGTTCAAGTCCCTCCTGGGCCACTTTCTTGATTAGAGGTAGTTGTCGAGGTGCTCTCTTCTTCCACGGCGGCGAGGCATATTGCGGCCCGCGCTTCTTCCTCACCGGACGATCCGTCCGGCGACGTTTGGGGCGAGAAGCAGTAAGGACCCGGGCCGGAGTTAGGTAGGGGCGAGCAATGGCCAAGCCGCACGGTCAGCCGGAAGACACCTCGGCGGCGGCCCGTGAGCGCGATCTTTACCTCCGGCTGCTCAAGCTCGGCCGCGAGCGCGAGCTGACGCCGTTCTTGAAGGAGGCGCTGGCGCTCTTTGTCGATCTCGCTGACGCTCGGCTCGGCTACCTCGAACTCTACGACGGCGAGCAAGCCGGCGGCAAGCCCGGCTGGTGGATCGCGCACGGCTTCGCCGACGACGAAATCGAGGCCGTGCGCGGCAAGATCTCGCGCGGCATCATCGCCGAGGCGCTGGCAACCGGCGAAATCGTCGTTACCCCGTCCGCGGTCCTGGACCCGCGCTTCGAGGAACGCGACAGCGTCCAAGCCAGCCGCATCGAAGCCGTGCTCTGCGCGCCCATCGGCACGGATCACCCGCGTGGAGTCCTCTATCTGCAAGGCCCGGCCGGCAGCGGGCTGTTCTCCGAGGCCGGCTGCGCGCAGGCCGAGATCTTCACCCTTCATATCGAACCCTTCGTCGAGCGCTTGATCGAGCAGGAGCACCGCCGGGTGACGGCGGACCCGACGCTGAGCATTAGGCAACACCTGCGCGTGGACGGCATCGTCGGCCGGAGCGCGGCCCTGGCCGAGGTGTTGCGTCAAGTGGAGCTGGCGGCGCCGCTCGAAATCAATGTGCTGCTGACGGGCGAGACCGGCACCGGCAAGAGCCAGCTGGCGCGCGCCATCCACGACAACAGCCGCCGTGCTGCGCAGCCCCTGATCGAGGTCAACTGCGGCTCGTTGCCGGAATCACTGGTGGAGAACGAGCTCTTCGGCGCGCTGCCCGGTGCACACTCTACCGCCGTCAAGCGGATCGTGGGCAAAGTGGCGGCCGCCGAGAACGGCACGCTGTTTTTGGACGAGGTCAGCGACTTGCCCCTCGGCGCCCAGGCCAAGCTGCTGCAGCTGCTGCAATCACACCAGTACTATCCGCTCGGGGCGGATACCCCCGTGCAAGCCGACGTCCGAGTCATCGCGGCGACCAACACCGACTTGCAGCGGGCGGTGGCGGAGCAGCGCTTTCGCGAGGATCTGTTCTACCGGCTGCATGTGCTGCCCATCCGCGTGCCGGCGCTGGCAGAGCGGTGCGAAGACATCCCCGAGCTCGTGCAGTTCTTCTGTGCTTCGGCGTCTGCGCGCCATCAGCTGCCACTGCTGAGGTTTTCCGCCAACGCGCTGCGAGCGCTGGCGACCGCGCCGTGGCCGGGCAACATCCGGCAGCTGGCCAACGCGGTCGAGGCGGCGGTGATTCGCGCTGCCGGCCAAGGCGTGTCACAAATTGAATGTGCACACGTGTTTCCGGAGACGGCCGAGAGCCGGCCCGCTGCAACGATGACGTTCCAGGAAGCCACCCGCCGTTTCCAGGCGAGCTTCTTGACGAACGCGCTCAACGCTACGGACTGGAACATCACCGAGACCGCGCAGCGGCTCGACCTCGCGCGCTCGCACCTCTACGCGCTCATCCGCGCCCTCGGCCTGCGCGGCCAGCAGTAGCCTGAGTGCGTGAGTAATCGAAAGATGATCGAACCACGGAGGCGCGCAAGACGCCGAGCAAGAACACGACACAAGCCTCCGAGGGGGTTTCCTCTGTGCGCCCCCTGGGCCTCGGTGGTTCATTCCGTATCTGTTGTGCGGGCCGCAAGAGAATGACCGCTCATGCACGACGACTCGCGGACGCAGTTCGCTGATTTTCCTGCGACCGCGCGGTTTCGCCCGATCGCGTGTTTGGGCTCCGGTAGCATCGGCGTGGTCTACCGCGTTCACGACCTGGAATCGGAAACCGACGTGGCGCTGAAGACGGTGCGCGTCCCCGCGCCCGATCGTCTCTATAGCCTGAAACAGGAATTCCGCGCCCTCGCCGGCATCGTCCATCCCAACCTGATCGAGTTGTACGAGCTGTTCGTTGCCGGAGAGTCGTGCTTCTTCACCATGGAGCTAGTCGACGGCATCGGGTTTGCCGAGGCGGTGGCTGCCGGTCTGCGTGATGGGGGCAAGGGCCTCGAGGTCGCCGCCCTCAGCGTGCTTTGCCAACATGTCCGACAGGTGGTGGCAGGATTGTCCGCCGTGCACGAGGCCGGGAAACTCCATCGCGACGTGAAGCCGTCCAACATCATGGTCACCACCGGCGGCCGCATCGTCGTGCTGGATTTCGGACTGGCCACGGCGCTGCACCTAACCGGCGAGCTCGATGGCTTCGGCGGCTCGCCGGCATACATGGCTCCCGAGCAAGCCTGGGGGCGGCCGTTGACGCCGGCGGCCGACTGGTACGCGCTGGGGGTGGTGCTTTATGAGGCGTTGACGGGGGAGCTGCCTTTCACCGGCTCGCCCGCGCGCATAATACGAGACAAAGCCCGTCCGCCACTGCGTTCAGCGCGGGCGTTGCGGCCGGACATCCCGGCCGCGCTCGATGAGCTGATTACCGCCTTGCTCCATTCCGATCCGATGCAGCGCCCCGGCGCCGCGCAGATCCTCGAATGTTTGGCCGAGTGCGATGGCGGGCGCGCGCCATCGCCCCCACCGGCGCAGTCACCGGAGAGCTCGCCGTTTGTGGGCCGCGAGAACGAGATGGCGTGCTTGGCCGAGCTGTTTGCCGCGGTACGAGCTGGGGCCGCCCCCGTGGTGGCGCACGTGGTCGGGCCCTCGGGCATAGGCAAGACCGCGCTCGCCCAGCGTTTCATCGACGGGGTTGGCGGCGAGGCGCTGGTGTTACGCGGGCGTTGCCGCCCGCAGGAGAGCGTGCCCTACAACGCGCTCGATGCGGTGGTGGATGCACTCAGCCGGCACCTGCTGTCGCTCTCCGACGACGAGGTCGCCCGCCTCGGGCGGCTGCACCCGGCCGAGCTGGCCCAGCTCTTCCCGGTGTTGCGCCGGGTGGCGTTGTTCTCGGCGCAGCCTCCACCGGAAGCCGAACCGCACGAGATCCGCCGCCGCGGCGTCGCCGCCTTGCGCGAGCTGCTGCGGGGCTTGGGAAAAACGCGGCCGGTGATCGTGTGGGTCGATGACGTGCAGTGGAGCGACATCGACAGCGCTTTGTTGTTACTCGACCTGCTGCGCGGGGCGGAGGCCCCGCGGATGCTCTTGCTGCTGTCGTACCGGAGCGAGGCCGAGGTGCCGTTCCTGCGCGCGTGGGAGGAGCACTCTGAGGACCTGCGCCAGCTGCGTAGCGAGGTCGTACAGCTGGCGGCCTTGAGCCCGGCCGAGTCGCTGATGCTTGCCGGCCGGTTGCGCGGCGACGCTCAGGGCGCGCAGCGGATTGCGGCCGAGGCCGCCGGATCACCGTTCCTTTTGTGTGAGCTGGCGCGACTGTCTGCTGCTCCGAGTGCACCGAGGGCGGACGAGCACGCGCCGGCGTCAGCCCTGGCTGACGTTGTCAGCCGGCGATTGCAGCCCCTTGCGCCAGCGGCGCGCCGGCTGTTGGAAGTCGTCGCGGTGGCGGCGCGGCCCATCGAACGAGAGCTCGCACTGCGGGTCGCACACCTCGGTGCGCCGGGGCGCCCGGTGGTGGCGCGCCTGGCGGACTCGTGTCTGCTGCGCTCGGCGGTGATTAATGAGTCGGTGCAGATCGAGCCCTATCACGATCGCATCGGCGAGGCGCTGCTGGCCAGCTTGCCGGCGGACCAGCTGCGCCGCTGCCACGGTGAGCTGGCGGACGAGTTTGAGCGGTTGTCGTCGCCCGAGCCGGAGGCGCTGCTGCGTCACTGCCTCGGGGCGGGACGGCCCGAGCGTGCGGCGCTGTGGGGCGAGCGCGCCGCCGATCGGGCGGCCGAGGCGCTTGCCTTCCGCCGCGCCGCAGAGCTGTACGGCCAGGTGCTCGAGCTGCAGCCGGAGCACCGCGGCCGCCCGGCGCTGTTGGCCAAGCACGCCGAAGCCTTGGCCAATGCGGGGCATACTGCCGGCGCTGCCGCCCAATTCGAGGCCGCGGCGCAGGCCTTTGAAGCATGCGGGGCAGAAAAGCCGCGCGTGCTCGATCTGCGCCGCCGCGCCGGCGAGCATTATCTACGAAGCGGACATGTGCCCGCCGGTACCGCCGCCATGCGAGCAGTCTTGGACGCCGTCGGCGTCTCGTACCCGCGCTCGCCGGGCAAGGCGTTGCTCTGGGCGCTCGCCCTGCGTGCCAGATTGGCCTGGCGCGGTCTGAAGTTCCACCCGCGTACGCCCGATGAGATCCCGCCCGAGCTGCGTCTGCGCCTGGATACCTGCTGGGGTACGTGCTCCAGCTTCGCCATGATCGATCAGGTCGCGGCAGAAGTGGTCGCCATGCGCCACCTTCTCGACGCGCTAAACGCCGGCGACGCTCTCCACATCGCGCGCGGCCTTGCCATTGAGATCCCGAAAACGCAACAGATCGGCGGTCGGTTCTTGCGTCAGCGGGCGGAGCGACTGGTGCGATTGCTGGAGCGGCTCACGACCGAGAACGGAGGCCCTTACGAGCACGCCATGTTCCACGCGTCGTTGGCAGGCAGCGCGTTCGAAGATGGGAAGTGGAGCGCGGCGTGGGCGCACGCCGATCAGTCCACAGTGATCTTGCGCCAGCACTGCCGCGGGGTCGCCTGGGAGACCGTCACCTTCGAAGGGTTCGCTCTGTCGGCGCTGGCGCAGATGGGGGAGCTGCGCGAGGTGGGCCGGCGGCTGCCGTTGCTAGTCAGTGATGCCGAGGAACGCGGGGACCTGTACGCGCAGCTCTGCTTCAAGGCCAGCTTTCCCAACTTGGTGTACCTGGCCGAAGACCGGCCCGACTATGCGCGTCGCGTCGCCGATGAGGCGATCGGGCGCTGGCCGAGCTCGGGAGCCTTCGACATCGAGCACTACTTCCATCTGATCGCCGGCATGCACCTGGATCTCTACGCCGGTGGCTGGGGCGCGTGGCGGCGGATCAACGAAGTCTGGCCCAAGCTGCAACGGGCGCTGCTGCTGGCCATGGAAAGCCCGCGCGTAGAGCTGCGCAACATGCGTGCGCGCGCGGCGCTGGCCGCAGCCAGCACCGGAGCTGGCGCCACAGCGGGGGGCATGGATCGGCGATGGACCGTCCCGCGCTTGCTTCGCCTCGCCGCGCGCGACGCCGCGCGCATCGCGCGGGATACCGGCATCGCCTCGGCCAGCCCGTTCTCCAAGCTGCTTCTCGCCGGGGTGGCACACGCCGAAGGCCGCCCCACGCAGGCTGCCGATGCATACGCGGAGGCGGCATGCGCCTGCGCCTCCGCCGACATGAACCTGTACGCTGCTGCCGCCCGTTATCGCGAGGGCGAGCTGCGCGGTGGCGACACCGGCCAGCGCCTGCGCAGCGAGAGCGAGGACTGGATGCGTGCTCAAGGCATCCAGAATCCCGCGGCCATGGCGCGCGTCTGGTGCCCG
This sequence comes from Deltaproteobacteria bacterium, assembly GCA_016210005.1. Classification (NCBI taxonomy): domain Bacteria; kingdom Pseudomonadati; phylum Myxococcota; class Myxococcia; species Deltaproteobacteria bacterium. The sequence goes on from JACQVA010000006.1 coordinate 95,869, forward strand.
GTTGATAGCCTGGAGTTAGATCCGAAACGCCGTCGTGCATGAGCACGTCGAGCTCGCAACCGCAGGAGGGGAAGCCAACGAGGCTGGGAAAACAGCGATGGCGCTCACAGCCGCGCGCGCGAATCGCGAACCCGATTCACGATAAGGTCAGGGCGGGGTAGCGGCCGGCGCCGGCGATGACCAGTCCAACAGTCCAACTTGCGGTCTTGAAATCTGCCAACCGCCACGGCGTGAATGCAGGGAGACCCCCTCGCCCTCTGGGAGAGGGTCAGGGTGAGGGCCTGGCAGCGGAAGCTGGCGAAGCGGCGCGAGCGGACGCGCAGCTTGTTGGAGCATGCGTTCACCGGGGTCTTCGCCGGCGCTTGGTGGGCTTCCCCGCTTGCTATCGCGCTCGCCGGCTCCTCATCCCGCCGTTGCCGCGGCAGCGTACGGATGCGCACCGCCGGCGCTCTCATCACGCCGGCAAACCCAGGATGCGGGCGATGGTGTTGCGCTGGATCTGCGAGGTGCCTTCACCGATCTCCAGCACCTTGCAGTCGCGGTAAAAGCGCTGCGCCGCCGACTCCATCGCGTAGCCAAACCCACCGTGGATTTGCAGCGCTTGTTCGGTGACCCGCGTGCAAGTCTCGGTGGCGAAGAGCTTGGCGCGCGAGGCTTCGAGGATGTGCGGCTCATTGCGCGCCGCTTTCCACGCCGCCTGATAGGTGAGCAGCCGGGCCGCCTCGATCGCCGTGTGCATGTCGGCGAGCATCCAACCGATGCCTTGGAACGCTCCGATCGGCTGGCCGAACGCCTTGCGCGTCTTGGCGTAGGCGAGTGCCTGCTCGAAGGCCGCTGTGGCCAAGCCGACGGCAAAGGCGGCGGCCATTATGCGCCCGCGCGTGAGCGTGCGCATGGCGGCGGTGAAGCCGGTGTTCTCCGCGCCGAGCAGATTTGCCACCGGCACACGGCACTCCTCGAACACCAGCTCGGCGGTTTCAGCCGCGCGCACGCCGAGCATCTCGATCCGGCGGGCGGCGCGGAAGCCGGGCGTCCCACGCTCGACGACTAGGAGGCTCAAGCCCTTCATGCCCTGCTCCGGCGCAGTCGAGACGGTGGCGACGACGAAGTCGGCGAAGGTGCCGTTGGTGATGAACATCTTGGCGCCGTTGACGACGTAGGTATCGCCGTCGCGCACGGCTCGCGTGCGGATACCGCCGGGGTCGGAGCCGGCGTCAGCCTCGGCGAAGGCCCAGGCGCCGATCCGCTCGCCGCGCAGGCCGGGCGCAAGCTGGCGCCGCCGCTGCTCGTCATTGCCGAACGCCGCAACCGCCGACAGCGCCAGCGCCACGTGCACGTAAATGCCGAGCGCGATGCCGGCCGAGGCCCGCGCCAGCTCCTCGGCAAAGACGGCGAAGGTGACCGCATCGCCGCCGCTGCCGCCGTGTTCGGCAGGGAATCCCACGCCGAGGTAGCCAAGTGCACCGAGCTTCAGAAACAGCTCACGCGGGTAGGCACCGCTGCGATCGCATGACTCGGCCAGTGGGGCGATCTCACGCGCAGCAAAGTCACGCAAGGCGGCCCGGAACTGTTCCTGTTCTTCCGTCAGTGAGAAATCGATCATCGCTCACGCTCCGCGTTAGAGTCCGAAGTCCAAGGTCCAAGGTCGGCTCACGCCCCTTTGAATGTGGGCGGGCGCTTTTCCTTGAACGCGGCGACGCCTTCGCGGTGATCGGCAGTCTGTAGGCACTGCACTTGGGCAAAGACCTCGAAGTCGAACTCGGCTTCACGATCGCGATCGAGCGAGCGGTAGGCGGCTTCCTTGGTGGCGCGCAACGCCCGCGGCGGCCCGGCGGCAAGCTGCGTTACGAGCGCCGCCGCATCGGCCTCGAACGTCTCGGCCGAGGCGATGCGCTGCACCAGGCCAATGCGTTCGGCTTCCTCCGCCGCGAGCAGGCGCCCGGTCATCATCAGATCGAGCGCACGGCCGAAGCCCACCATCCGGGGCAGGAAATAGCCTGCGCCCATGTCGCAGCCGGCCAGGCCGATCTTCACGAACGGGATGCCGATGCGCGCGCCGGCACGCATGATGCGGAAGTCGCAGCTCAGCGCCAGCCCGACGCCGCCACCGATGCAGTCGCCGTGGATCTTGGCGACGGTCGGGATCGGCAACGCCATCAAGGCGCGCAACGGATCGAGGTAGTGATCGACGATCGCTTCCCACTCCGCCGGCGCGCGCGGCACCATCTCACCCTGATCGGCCCCGGCGCAGAAAGCCTTGCCCTTGCCGGCGAGCACCAGCACGCGCGCCGAGGAACGACGCACCTCGGCCAGCGCCGCGATGATCTCATCGAGCGCGGGCAGGTCGATAGTGTTCAACCGCTCGGGACGGTTGAGGGTCAGCGTCGTCACGCCCTGTTGGTGCGACAGCTCGAGCGCTTCAAATGGCATCGTCACTCCCTGGCGCAGGCTGTTGGGTTGCTCCTACCGGCACACGCTCGTCATGCGAGCTTTCTGAAATGGTACTCGACGGTCATCTCCGCCACCGCCGCGCCCGCGGTATTGTACATCATCACGGCCAGCGGCAGGATGGCCTTGCCGTCACGTTCGACGGCGCGCTCGACTCCAGCGACAGTGTCCGGGGTGATCTCGACCGTGCTGGCGATCTCGCCGTCGACTGGTTTGAGGTAATCGATCTCGGCGCGCCGGGCGAGCATGCGCAGGCGGCTCAGATCGAAAGCCGCCCCGGCGGCGACGCCGGCGCAGGTCTCGCCGAAGGTGAAGATGGCGCCGGCGTGCGTGATGCCGACGTAGTTGTTGTTGGTGGGATCGTGCGGCAAGCGCAAGCGCACGCGCGTCGGCGTGATCTCGTCCACCTGCACCGCCACCTTCTTCAAGAAGGGGATGCCGCCAGCGATCAGGGCACGCAGGTCGTCGGCGTTCATCGACGTCACCTCGCCTTTCCGATGCCGCGGCGGGCGATGATCTCGCGCATGACCTCGCTGGTGCCGGCACCGATGGCAAAGCCGCTGATGCCGCCGGTGGCGCGGGCCACGAAGTATTCCTCCATGCAGCCATAGCCGCCGAAGGCCTGGTCGCACTCGGGCGCCAGGCGCTTGAACAACTCGCCGGCGAACAGCTTCGCCATCGACACGTACACCTCGGCTTGGGGGTCACCGGCGCACATCAGCTCGGTGGCGTACCAAGTCAGCGTCCGTGAGGCTTCGAGCTGCGTCATCAGATCGGCGAAACGGTGGCGCCAGACCGCCATGCCGGCGAGCAGACTCCCGAACACCTCGCGCTCGCCGGCGTACTGAAGCGTCTCGTCGAGGATCTCCCGCATCCAACTATTGGTGATGTACGACAGTACCAGGCGCTCGCCCTGGAACAGCTTCATGATGTTGTAGAAGCCGTGCCCTTCTTCGCCGACGAGATTGCGGACCGGCACGCGGCAGTCCTCGAAGAACAGCTCGGCGGTATCCGACGAGTGCGCCATCACCTTGCGCAGCTTACGGCCGACGGTGAAACCGGGCGTATCGGTGGGAACGATGACGACGCTGACGCCGTGCGGTCCCGCCTCGCCGGTGCGGACGGCGAGCGTGACGAAGTCGGCGATGGTGCCGTTGGTGATGAAGATCTTGGAGCCGTTGATGACGTAGTCGTCGCCGTCGCGGCGCGCCGTGGTGCGCAGGCCTCCGACATTCGAGCCGGCGCCGGGTTCGGTGATGCCGAGTGCGGCGATGCGCCCGCCCTTGATTGCCGGCACTAGCCAGTCGCGCTTCAACCCCTCGGAGCCATAGGCGTGGATGATGCTCGTGGCGATCTCGCACTGTACCATCAGACTCACGACCACACCGACGTTGCGCCCGCGCATCAGCTCCTCGATGAGGATGCCGGTGTACCAGTAGTCGAGCCCGCTGCCGCCGTACGCCGGTTCGAAGCGCACGCCGAGAAAGCCGTGGGTGCCGGCTTTGCGAAACAACTCTCTTGGGAACGACTGCTCGCGGTCCCAGGTCTCGCCGTGGGGCGCGATCTCGCGCTCGGCGAAAGCACGCACAGAGTCGCGGAACAGTGCGTGATCTTCGGTGAAGGGCGGGAAGGGCATCATCTACCTCCAAAGCACGTGAACCGTGAGTCGGGAAGCGTGAAGCGCGCGGAAGAGGGAGAACATTGGAGCTACTCTGCACCGTGGATGCCGCGCTCGCGGCCCTGCCAGAACGGGGCGCGCGCGGCGCGGCGCAGGATCTTGCCGACGCTGCTCTTCGGCAGCTCGGCGACGAAGTCGACTTGCTTGGGGACCTTGAACGCCGCCAGCTGCGCCTTGCAGTGGGCGATGATCGTCGCTCCGTCCACGCTCGCGGCCACGACGATCGCCCTGACGGCCTCGCCCCACTTGGCGTCCGGCACGCCGACCACGCAGCACTCGCGCACGCCCGGCACGGCGGCGATCACGTCTTCGACCTCGCGCGGGTAGACGTTGAAGCCGCCGCTGATGATCATGTCGTCCTGGCGGTCGGCGAGGTAGAAATAGCCGTCGTCGTCCTGGCGGCCAAGATCACGGGTGCGCAACCAGCCGTCTTTCAGCGTCTGCGCGGTCAGCTCGGGTAGCTTCCAGTAGCCTTTCATCACCCACGGCGCGCAAACACAGATCTCGCCGACCTCGCCGCGCGCGGTGTCGCTGCCGTCGGGGTTCAGCAGCCGCACCTGCACCGACGAGTCGGCCTCACGCCCGATCGAGGCCAGCCGCGCACCGCCGGCCTCGAGGGCGGCGTGATGCTCCGCGGAAGAGAGAAACGTGCTGAGGCCGTATGCCTCGGTCTGGCCGAAGCCGGTGGCCAAGATCGGTCCGAAGGCTTCGAACGCCCGCCGGACCAGCGTGGGCGAAGCGGGGGCAGCGGCGTACAGGACGAGGCGCAGACTGGAAAGATCGCAGCTTGTGACGTCCGGATGGTCGAGCAGCATTTGCAGCAACGTCGGGACCATCAGCAGCACGCTGATCCGCTGTGCACCGATCGCCGCCAAGATTTCCACCGGGTCCGGTTTCGGTAAGATCACCAGCGTCGCGCCGGTGCAGATGCCCGAGTCCATCACCCGGCCGCCGAAATGACTGAGGGCGAAGTGGCCGAGCAAGCGATCGTCGTGCCGAATGCCGGCGCCGGTGGCCCACGCGGCGATGCCCGCGCTGATGCTGGCGAAGGAATGCATCACGCCCTTAGGCTTACCGGTGGTGCCCGAGGTGTAGAGGATTTGGCCGAGATCGTCGGGCGCGCCGTCGGGCGCTTCAGCGGACGCGCTCGAAAGCGCGGCGTGCGCGAAGGCTTCGACAACGCGGACGCCGCTGCGCTCGCGGCACAACTCGTGAGCACGGCGGCTGCCGTCCGGGCTGAGCGCGATCACCAGGCGCGCTTCCGAGTCCGCCAGCATGTACGCATGCTCGCGCGGCGTGAGCGCTCCGAGCATGGGCACAAACACGCCGCCGGCACGCGCCACGGCGCAAACGGATTCGACGTAGCGGTGGTTGTTCTCGTGCACGATGGCGACACGGTCGCCGCGGCCAAGGCCCAGGGCGCGCAGGCCCGCGGCCAGCTCGCTGGCGCGCTGATCGAGCTGCGCGTACGTCAGCACGGTGCCGCCATCGACGATCGCCGCCTTGTTGGGCCAGTGCCGCCCGGCGCGGGCGAGGTAGTGAGAATAGGGATGAATCATCGCGATCTCGGATTTTGGATTGCGGACCGCGGATTGCGCTCTGCGGGTGTGAGGTGCCGTTCCGGCGGGCCGACGTACTTCGCCCCGAGCGCGTCGGGAATGATGCGCAACGGCACGCCCTCGCGGATTTCCTCGACCACGTGGGCGACCAGCGCCATGCCGTAACTCACCGCGCCGAGCGCGCCGATTTCGAGCGGATGCCATTCGAGATCGACCATCACGGCGGCGATCGCGCCCGCGAGATTCATCGGCAAAGGCCGGCCCTTCGCGGTTGCCAGCGCCGTGCCGATGGCGTCGAAGAGCGCGCCGCTCTTTCCCCAACCGCCGGCCGCGCGCGCCAAACGTCGCACGATCTTGGCGCGGGGCTCGCCGCTCTTGTGGATCGGATGGCCGAACCCGGGCACATGCCCCTTCGCCCCTAGCCACTCGGCCACCGTATCGCGCGCGATACGCTGCAGCGATGCACGCCCCGGCCGGGTGCGGGCCGCGTACAGCATCTCGGCGCACTCCTGCGGCGAGCCGGTGACCGAGCCGGTTGCCAGCATCCCGCTGGCGATTGCCGGGATCGGCGATTCGGGAAAGGCGGACGCGGTGAAGCGCGCGGCGCAGGCGGCCGAGTTGATGAACTGCTGGTCCATCGCGCTCTTCATGACCAATTCCAGCAACGCCGCCTCGCGCGCCGACGGCAGCTCGCCGCGCACGATCAGCCACGCGCTCTCGATGAAGCTGAGGTGCTCGATCAACTCTTCGATCGGGTAGCCGCGCACGAGGATCTTGCCCGGCGCGGCGGAGCTGATGCGCGTCTGCCAGTAGTCGGAGAAGTCACCGCTCCGAACAAAGTCGCCGATCGATCGGCGGCGCGAGGCCTTCGGCTTGCTGCTCATGCGTCAGCGTCCTTTGAACCGCGGCGGGCGTTTCTCCATGAACGCCCGCGGTCCTTCCTGCGCGTCCTCGCTCTGGCGGACCGGCTCGGCGAGCAGTTGCTCCAGGCGCAGCGCTTCGTCGAGTGCGAGGTGCAGGCCGCGGTAAACGGCTTCCTTCGCCGCGCGCACGGCGACCGGGCCATTGCGGCAGATGCGTTCGGCCAGCGCTAGCGCCGCCGGCATCAACTCGCTCTGCGGAACGACGCGGTTCACGATACCCAGGCGATGCGCCTCGGCGGCCGCGATACGCTCGCCGGTGAGAATCATTTCGAGCGCAGCGCCGAGCGGCGCGATCCGCGGCAGCCGCTGCGTACCGCCGGCGCCCGGCATGATGCCCCAGGTTACTTCGGGCAGGCCGAAACTGGCGGTGTCCGCGGCGATGCGGATGTCGCAGGCGAGCGCCAGCTCGAAGCCGCCGGCCAGACAGTAGCCGTTCACGGCGGCGATGACCGGCTTCCAGAGCGGCAGATTGCGCGTTAGCCCGCCGAGACCCGGCTCGACTCCGGCGCGCGCCAGGCGCTCGGCGGACGTGAGCGAGCGGTAGAACTCTCCGACGCCGCGCAGATCGGCACCGGCGCAGAATGCCTGGTCGCCGGCGCCGGTGAGCACGGCAACCCACAGCTCCGCGTCCTCGCGAAAGCGCCGCCAGGCGCCGGCCAATGCCTGATCGGTTTCGCGGTCGATGGCGTTCCGGGCCTCCGGGCGGTCGATGGTAATGATGGCAATATGCTCTCGGTTCTCGAAGCCCACGGCCATTATCACGCTCCTTGCGGTGCAAGCCGGAAGACCGGCAGAGCCGCGTCGCCGATGTCGAGAAATTCAAGCCGTACGGGCGCGCCGACACGCACTTCGCCCGGCGCGCTGCCGACGATGTTGCTCACCAACCGTGGGCCTTCGGCCAACTCGATGACGGCGACGATGTACGGCAGCAGCGGCTCGAAGGCGGGGTGATAGGCGCGATGGTACACCGCGAAGCTGAAGACGCTCCCTTCGCCGCGCGCTTGGCGCCACTCAGCCCCAGCCGCCCAGCACCGCGGACAGACCACCGACGCCGGCAGCCAGCGATGCCCGCAGGCGGCGCACTGCTGAAAACACAAGCTGTGACGCGCGCACGCTTCCCAGAACGGGCGGATGACAGCATCCGATTGCGGAACGGGCCGGGGCGCATCCATGTCAGTTACGGCTCAGGATCAACGTCGCGTGCGTGTTCATGCCGAGGCCGTGACCGCTCACCAACGCGACCTCCGCATCGCTCACTTGCCGAGCGCCGCAGCCGCCACGCAACTGGCGCACCGCCTCGATGACGTGCAGCATGCCGCCGCCAAAGCCCTCGGAGAGCAAGCCGCCGGCAGTGTTGGTCGGCAGCGCGCCGGCGAGACCGAGGCCGCCCGCCGCCACGAACGCGCCGCCTTCGCCCTTGGCGCAGAACCCGTAGTCTTCGAGTTGCATGAGGACGACGATGGTGAAGCAGTCGTACAACTCCGCGACGTCGATGTCCGCGGGGCCCACGCCGGCCATTTGAAATGCTGCCGGCCCACAGCGCCGCGCGGGAAGTTCGGTGAGGTAGTCGGCGGCGGCGAAGCTGGTCAGGTTGTGCGCCTGGGCGAAGCCGGCGATGCGGACGGCGGGATGGCGGAGATCACGGGCGCGGGCTGCGGAGGTCACCACTACCGCGCCGGCGGCATCGGAGATCAGGCAACAGTCGAGCGTGCGGAGCGGCTCGACGAGGTAACGGGATGCGAGATAGTCGTCGAGCGTCAGCGGCGTGCGCTGCTGGGCGTGCGGCGTCAGGCTGGCGTGGTGGCGCATGGTGACGGCGACGGCACCGAGGTGTTCCGGCCGTGTGCCGTAGAGCGCCATCTGCCGTTGGGCGGCGAGCGCGTGCAGGCCGGGCGCCCCGAAGAGGCCGAACGCTGCGTCGTCGCCGCGGCCGTAGCGCCAGGTGCCCTCGGCCTGTGACGGGGCGTCGCCAAAGACGCAGACGCAGACCTCGCACAGGCCCGCGCCGATCGCCATCGCGGCGCGCTGCACCATGGCGACCGAGCTGGCGCCGCCGATGACTTCCGAGGCGGTGTAGCGCGGGTTGAGCCCCAGCATCGCGCCCAAGCGCAGGAAGTGTGGCGTGACGCCTTCGATCACGCCCTGTGAGTAGCCGGGTTCAGTGATCAGGCCGTCGACGGCGCTCGGCGTCAGGCCGGCGTCGGCAACCGCTGCGCGCACCGCCTCGGCCTGCAGCGCCCAGGCGGACCGCTCGAGCCGCGCGGCCAGAGGCGTGTGCCCGACACCGGCGATGACGGCGCGCGACATCGAGATTCAGCGCGCTATCCCGAACACGCGCGCGGCGTTGTCGCGGACGATCTTGCGCGTGGCCTCGACGGAGAAGCCGCAGGCGTAGACATCGTCAAGGGTGCGCTTGAACGGCAACAGCGGATAGTCGGTGCCCCAGATGAGCTTGTCTTGACCGTAACCGCCGGCGAACTGCTTGAGGCGCTCGGGCCAGTGCCGAGCCGGGCGCGCCGAGGTCTCGACGTAGACGTTCGGGTGCTTCCAAGCGAGGATCATCATCTCCTCCTCCCACGGGTTGCCGACGTGCGTGCCGAGGATGCGCAGCTCGGGGAAGGTCAGAGCCACTTCATCGAGGTAGATCGGACGGCCGCACTCCGACGGCAGCAGCGGACCGGTATGCCCGACCTGGATCGCCACCGGGATGTTGTACTCGCAGCAGGCAACGTAGAACGGCCAGTACATCCGATCGGTCGGCGGCGGCGCCCAGGTACGGCCGTCGCCGAACTGATACGGCTCGAGGCGGCAGGCGCGCATGCCCAGCTCCTCGACGCAGCGGCGGAACTCGCGCATGGCCGGCATGGGGTTGCGGATGTCGACGGTAAAGCAGCCGATGAACCGGTCCGGGGCCTGCCGGACGTAGGCGGCGGTCTCGTCGTTGTCGACGATCCAGGTGCCGAGAAAGTTGAACGACGAGGCCACGCCGATCTGCACGCCGGCGTCGTCCATTTCGGCGATGATCTCGTCGAGCGAGGCGCCGCGGCGGAAGCGCTCTTCGACCCCGTACTTGCGGAAGATGTGCCAGAACGAGTCCGGCCAGCGCTGCGCCGTGTGTGGCGCCATCACCGACATCCAGGCATCGATCGCGCCCACCCGTTCGGCTGTACTCATCGGCTTCCCTCCCCGGTCTCTGACCGATGACCGAAATAGCAATTTGGTCATTTATCGTCAACCTGCTACACTGCCGCGGCATGAGCGACCCGTTGCGCGACGCGCCCAAGGACCGGCTGATTGCCGCCGCGGCGGCCAGCTTCCACCGCTTCGGTTACCGGCGCACCACGGTGGAAGACATCACCAAAGCAGCCGGCATCGGCAAGGGCACCCTCTACCTGCACTTCCAGTCGAAGAAAGAGGCCTATTTGGCGGTGGTTGAAAGCCGGCTCGAGGGATTTCTCCGCAAGGCGTCGGCGGTGTTGCACGGTCGCGGGAGCGTGCCCCAGCGCCTGCGCGCCTTGGTCGAGCTCACCGCGCGACACTACGGCAGTGACGACATCCTGCGCGCCTCGCTGTTCGGAGACGGCATGCTGGTTGACGAGCGCGTCGCGCGCCTGGCGGCGCGCGTGCAGCGCCAGCGCATTCGCCAGCTCCTGGTCGAGGTGTTGCAGGCCGGGCAGCGCGACGGCACGGTCCGGCCCAAGCTCGACGTCGGGGCGGCGGCCGCCGTGCTGTTCGAGATCGGCTGGGCGGTGGTGCGTGCGGAACTCGAAGGCGAGAGCGCGCTCTCGCTGCCGCGCGCGCTCGACACGCTCAACCAGATCGTCGGTCTCGGCCTGATGACGCCGAGGAAGTAGCGCGGGTGCGCCGCAGCGAAGGCGCTACTGGGCGTCCGGACCCAGCGGCCGGCCGGCGACGATCTGGTCGAGATACTCGGACATGCCGTAGCCGGTCTGGCCGTCGCAGGTGTACTCGGTCATTCCCTCGGTGATGCGGGTGACGAGGTCGGAGCCGTCGTCGGCCTTACGGCGATTGCGCAACGGGATCAGCGAGAGCACTTTGCCCTCGACCACGTACTCGCGTTCGTCGGTCTTGGCCCACGCCCGCAGCTTGGTCTGGTACCAGTTCTCGTCCCATTCGCTTTCGATGCGGGCGTCGGTGATCATGACGTATTCGCCGTTGCGCAGCACCATCCCGCTGCGGCGCGGTGCGCCGCCTTCGAGGCCGATGATCGAGATCATCATGCCGAAGTCGGAGCCGAAGTTCATCGGCAGCCAGCGGTACCACGTGATGCTCTGCCAGTAACGCGGCCCCCACGATTTGTCGCGCAGGCCGAAGCCGTCGATGTCCCAGTGCTCGGCGCCGATGGTGAAGCGGCCGCTGGCGGCGACGTGCTGCTCGTAGTGCGCCTTGGCGAAGGACTTCTCGGGGTCGACGGGGATCTCCGAGCCGTCCGCTTGCAGCGGGCGGCCGCCGTACATCGGCGCGATGCCGCGGTAGTCGAGGGCGACCGTGCAGTCGACCAGCGGGTTGTTCTTGAAGGCCCGCGACGGGTGCGCCATTTCCAACGGGTGGTTGAGCAGGAGGATCTTGCCGTCGTAGGTCACGCGCAGCCGCTTGAAAGGCTCGATCACTTCGACGCGCATGCCGCCGGCGTTGAGCTCGTCGTTGTTGTCGATGTTGGGGCGGTTGAACATGAAGCCGACCCGGCCGCCGGGCAAATAGAGGCAGGAAGACAGCTCGGCGTAGCCTTCGTTGACGCGATTGCCGAGGCGAAACCAGCCGCCGATCTTCTGCTTCGGGTCGAAGACATTGAAGTACATGCTCTCGTTGTAGTTCTTGGCGGCATCGGGGGCGTGGCAGTACTCGTCCTCGGGCTCGAGGACGATGCGGTAGCCTTCAATCAACGTGCTCATTGCTGTGACCTCCGCACTCCAGTTGGTAGCCGCTCGACGCCGTCAGTGGCCCGGCGTGGTGCGCAGAATCAGGATGCGCTTGGCGGCGCCGGCCACCGCCGAAGTGATGTTCTTGCTCTTGGCCAGCAGGCGCAGTTCGCGTTCGGTCAGCGAGTTGACGAAGCGCAGGGCGACCGCCACCGGCGTCTTCGGATTGCTGACCAGGGCCGAGCGCACCTGCTGGTTGCGCCCCCACTCCTTGTGCTCGCTGACGATGCGCAGCAACTCGGCGTCGACGTTGCGGTTGCGGGCGATGCCGACGATCTCATCGTCGGTGATGCGCGGGTTCTGCAGCACGAAACGTGGGATGAGGCGGTTGGCTTCGCGAATCAGAATGGTGCGGGCGTCGCGGTTGCCCTTGAGCGCGAGCTTGATCTTTTCGCCCACCCCCATGTTCTTAATCAGGTTGTACAAGCTCTTGTTGACGATCTCCTGCTCAGCGGCGGGTTGCGCCGCAAGCGGGGGCGGGCTTTCCGGCTCCTCGACCAGCTCCTTGGGTACGACGTAAGGATCATCGCCGCGGCCAATGTGCTCGACGATCGCCGCGACCTCGTCGGAGTGAATGTCGCCGGCCATCACGCCTTCGCGGCCCGGGCCGCCTCCGCTTCTTTGATGATCTTCTCGGTCAAGTGGGCTGGCACTTCCTCGTAGTGGTCGAAGCCGATGGTAAAAGCGCCGCGGCCGCTGGTGATCGAGCGCAGGTCGGGTGCGTACTTCAACACTTCCGACATCGGCACCAGCGCCCGGATCGCTTGGCTGCCCGATTTCGGATCGACGCCGAGCACCTTGCCGCGGCGGCTGTTGAGATCGCCGATGACGTCGCCCATGCACTCGTCGGGGACGACGATCTCCATGGTCATTACCGGTTCGAGCAATATCGGCTTGGCCTGCGCCACGGCGATCTTGAACCCCAGCGAGGCGGCGATCTTGAAAGCCATTTCTGAAGAGTCGACAGTATGGAACGAGCCATCGTACAAGGTGACCTTGACGTCCACCATCGGATAGTGGGCGATCACGCCTTCGACCAAGGCCTCGCGCACGCCCTTTTCCACCGCCGGGATGAACTGGCGCGGCACCACGCCGCCGACGATGGCATCGACGAACTCGAAGCCGCCACCGCGCGGCAGCGGCTCGACCCGCAGCCAGGCGTCGCCGAACTGGCCGCGTCCGCCGCTCTGCTTCTTGAGTTTGCCCTGGGCCTCGGCGCGCCCTTTGATGGTTTCGCGATAGGGCACTTTGGGCGCCTTGAGTGAGACCTCGACGCCGAACTTGCGCTTGAGCTTCTCCACCGCCACCTCGATGTGCAACTGCCCGACGCCGGAGAGAATGATCTCGCGCGTGTCGGCGTCGCGGGTGACGTGCAGGGTTTGGTCTTCTTCCATCATCTTGTGCAACGCCGTGGTCGCCTTCTCCTCGTCGCCCTTGGACTTGGGCTCGATCGCGAACGACATCGCGGTCGGAGTCTCGAGTAGCCCGGGGTACAGGATCGGCGCCTTTTCCTCCGCCAGGGTGTCGCCCGAGGCGGTGTCCTTGAGTTTGGGCACCGCGACGATCTCGCCGGCGATGGCTTGCGGCACTGCCTGTTGTTTCTTGCCTTCGAGTTTGAAGAGGTGTCCGAAGCGCTCCCGGGTATCGCGGCCGACGTTGAGCACGGTGGCATCGGCATTGACGCGGCCCGACAACACCCGAAAGACCGACAGCTTGCCGGCGAAGGGATCGACGATGGTCTTGAACACGAAGGCGGAGAACGGCTCATCGACCGCTGGGCGGCGTTCGATGGGCTCGTGGATTTTCGGATCGCTGCCGCCAGCGGCGCCCAACTCCGCCGGTGACGGCAGATAGGAGACCACGGCGTCGAGCAGCGGCGGGATACCGATGTTCTTACCCGCCGAGCCGCACAGCACGGGTACCAGCTTGGCGGCTGCCGTGCCGGTGCGCAGCGCCCGCAAGATTTCCTCGGTGCTGAGCTCGCCGGCTTCGAGATACTTCTCCAGCAGTTCGTCGTCAGCTTCGGCCACCAGCTCCATCAGCTGCTCGCGTGCGGTCTGGGCCTCGGCTTGCAAATCGGCCGGGACGGCTTCCTCGGCTAACGTGCCGTCGCCCTTGCTCACCAGGGCGCGCATCGCGACCAGGTCGATGACCCCGCGAAAAGTCTCGGCCGCGCCCAGCGGCAACTGGATCGGCACCGCCTTCGCCCCCAGGATCTTGCGCAGGTCGGCGACCGCGAGGGCGAAATCGGCGCGCTCGCGGTCCATCTTGGTGACGAAGGCCAGCCGCGGCAGCTGCAACTCGTTGGCGCGCTCCCACAGCTTCTCGGCTTCCACTTTGATCTCGCCGGCGGCCGGGGCGAGTACGAACACCAAGCCGGTCGCGGCCCGCATGCAGTTGAGGGCATCGGGGATGAAGTTGGCGTATCCCGGCATGTCCAGCAATGTCACATCGTGTTTACGCCAGGTGAGGTGATGAAACGCCGTGGTCAGCGTCAGCTGGCGGCGGACCTCCTCGGGCTCGTGGCCGAAGGCCGACGTGCCTTCGTCCAGCCGGCCGATACGGGTGGTGGCGCCGCCGTCAAACAGCATGACTTCTCCCAGCGCCGTCTTGCCGACGCCGCCTTGGCCGGCCAAGCCGAGGTTGCGAATTGCGCCTACATCTTCGACGGGCATACTTCCTCCAAGTCAGTTGGTTGCGCGATTGCGCTCATAGATCAAACGCAGGCCCTCGAGCGTGAGGAACTCGTCCACCTCCTCGATGGTGGCGGATTCGGGCGCGAGCAAGGCGGCAAAGCCGCCGGTGGCGATCACCCGCGCGCGCACGCCGTTCTCATGTTGGATGCGCTCCACCAAACCGTCCACCATCGCGACATAGCCGTAGATCAGACCGGACTGGATCGCGCCGGCGGTGTTACGGCCGACCACGTGCTTGGGCTTGACCAGCTCGACGCGATAGAGCTTGGCGGCGCGCTCGAACAGCGCTTCGGCGGAGATGCCGAGGCCCGGCGTGATGATGCCGCCGACGTACTCGCCCTTGTCCGAGATGTAATCGAAGGTGGTGGCGGTGCCGAAATCAACCACGATGGTGGTGGCGCGGGTACGCTCGTAGGCCGCGATGGCGTTCACAATTCGGTCGGCGCCGACCTCACGCGGATTGTCGTACAATATCGGCATGCCGGTCTTGACGCCCGGGCCGACGAACAGCGGCGCGGTGTGTAGGTAGTCGCGGCAGAGGGCCTCGATCACGCCGGTCATCGCCGGCACCACGCTCGACACCGCGATGCCGGTGATCTGCGGCGCGTACTGTTCGCCGAGCAGGCCGCGGAGGAGGAAGCCGTACTCGTCACTGGTGCGATGGATGTCGGTCATCAGCCGCCAATGCCGCTGCAGCGCCGTCCCGGCGTAGATACCAAACACCGTGTGAGTGTTGCCAACGTCGATTGCGAGAAACATCAGCTGCTGCCTCCGGCGACGCCGTATCCGCCCACCACCGTCACCTCGCCGGCCACGATCCGCCGTTCGCTGCCGTCGGCTTGCCGTAGCCGCAGCGACCCGTCGTCCGCCAACCCGAGCACCGTGCCTGTAATCCTCTCGCTCATGTCGCCGCTTTGGCTCTGCACCACGATGGCCGCGCCGGTCAGACCCGAGTAGGCCTGCCAGCACGGAGCGATGGCGGCAAAGCCATCGCGCACGAACTCATCGTAGCGCAGCTCGAGGTGATGCAATAGCCGGGCGGCAAAGCGGCCGCGATCGACGGAGGCGCCGGTAACGCTACGCAGGGATATGGCCGAGTCGCGCAATTCAGGCGGGAAGTCGCCGGCCTCACCGTTGAGGTTCACGCCGATGCCGGCGATGACGAAACGGATGCGGTCTTCGTCCGTCGCCATCTCGGTGAGAATACCGGCGAGCTTGCGGCCACGGCTTACTAGATCGTTCGGCCACTTGATGCTGACCTCCGGCGTCCACTCGCGCACCGCCTGCGCTGCTGCCAGGCCGAGCACCAGCGTGATTTGCGGGGCGGCCATCGGCGGCAGCGGCGGGCGCAAGATCAACGACAGGTAGAGGTTCAGCGCCGGCGGCGAGGACCAACTGCGGCCGAGCCGGCCGCGGCCGCGACTCTGGCGGTCGGCAATCACCGCCGTGCCCTCAGCGGCGCCCGCCTCGGCCAGCTCGCGCGCGCGGGTGTTGGTGGAGTCGAGCAGATCAAAGCAGTGCAGCCGGCGGCCCAGGCGGACGGTCTCCAGATGGGGGGCGATGTCGTCGGTACGTAGTGGCAGGGCGGCGGCACTCATACGAACCCTGGCACTCAGCCCTGCCCTCGGGCGGACGGCGAGGAGGTGACCAGCTTCATGCTGAAGTCGAAGGCGGGAGCCGAGTGCGTCAACGCCCCGACCGAGATCAGGTCGACCCCGGCGGCGGCAACAGCGCGGACACGGGCGAGGGTCATGTTGCCGGAGGCCTCGACCAGGGCGCGGCCGGCGATGCGTTGCACCGCCTCGGCGATGGCCGCCACTTCCATGTTGTCGAGCAGAATGCAGTCAGCCGCGGCCGCCAGCGCCTCGTCAACTTGTGCCAGCGTGGTGCACTCGACCTCGATCTTGAGCGTGTGCGGTGCCCCTGCACGCGCGCTCTGGACCGCCGCGCTCACTCCGCCGGCGGCGGCGATATGGTTATCCTTGATCAGAATGCCGTCGGCGAGATTGAAGCGGTGGTTGGCGCCGCCGCCGACTCGTACCGCATATTTCTCCAGCAGCCGCAGGCCGGGCAGGGTCTTGCGGGTATCGACAATGCGGCAGCGAGCGTCCCCGACCGCTTGCACGAAGGCGGCCGTCAGGGTGGCGATGCCGGAGAGGTGCTGTAACAAGTTGAGCGCGACCCGCTCGCCGCCCAGCAGCGCACGGGTGTTGCCGGAAACCACCGCGACCACGGCGCCTTCTTCGAGCGGGTCGCCGTCGGCGTAGTGCCGATCCAGCGTCACGCCGCCAAAGAGCGCGTAAACTCGCTCGACCAGCGGCAAGCCCGCTAGCAGGCCGGACTGTTTGGCGACAATCTGCGCGCTGGCGCGGCTACTGGCCGCGACCGTGAGGCGGGTGGTGATATCGCCGTGACCGAGGTCCTCAGCCACCGCGGCCGCAATCACGTCGGCAACACCGGGAAGGCTGAGTGCATCATCCATGCGACACCGTGTACTCAGAGGCCTAGGCGCAAGGTCTCGACGTGACGGTTCAGTGTGGCCGCACGCTCCGTCAGCGCGGCGGCGCGGGCACGCTCTTTGGCGACAATGTCCTCGGGGGCCTTGGCGACGAAGTCGGGCCGAGCCAATTTCGCCTCGACGCCGTGCAGCTCCTTGGCCACCTTGTTGAGGTCATTCTCCAGCCGCTTGCACACCTCGGTGGCATCGACCACACCGCGCAACGGCACGAACACCTCACCCACCCCTTCGACGACGGCGGACGGCTCGCCGCTCGGCCGCTCGCCGCCGGCCAACTGCTCGACGCGGCTGACTCGCGCCAGCGCCTTGACGTAGGGCTCGAACCGCGCCACGCCGTCCGCCCCGTCGGTGGCGGCAATTCGCACCGCCAGCGGCGTGGTCGGGGCGATGCCCAGTTCCGCGCGGATGTTACGCACCGCTCGTATGATCTCGATCAAGTGTGCCGCGCTTCGCTCCGCAGCCTCGTCGCGCAGGCGATCATCCGCTCGTGGATAGGGCGCCACCATGATGCTGGCGCCGGCGCTGCATTGCGGCAGGGCCTGCCAGATCTCTTCGGTCAGGAACGGCATGAAGGGGTGCAGCAGTCGCAGAATCTGTTCCAGCACGTGGAGCAGGACCGCCTGGGCGCGCTGTTTCGCCGCCGGTTCTTCGCCGTACAGGCTCAGCTTGCTCAGCTCGACGAACCAATCGCAGAACTCGCCCCAGATGAAGCGGTACAACACCATCGCCGCCTCGTTGAAGCGGTGGGCCTCGAGCGCGGCGCGAACTTCGCCGGTGAGCGCTTGCAGTCGCGACACGATCCAGCGTTCCGGCAAACTCCACTGCGAGTGATCCGCCGCCAGCGGCAGCGCGCCGGCGGCATTCATCAGGCAGAAGCGCGCCGCGTTCCAGATCTTGTTGGCGAAATTGCGGCCGAACTCGGTCTTCTCCTCGGCGAAGCGGACGTCCTCGCCCAGCGGCGCGGAGGAGACGATGGTGAAGCGCAAGGCGTCGGCGCCGTAGCGGTCGATGACGTGCAGCGGGTCGGGTGAGTTGCCCAGCGACTTGGACATCTTGCGCCCCTGCAGGTCGCGCACGATGCTGTTGAAGTAGACATCGCGAAAGGGGCAGTCGCCCATAAACTCGTAGCCCGCCATCACCATGCGCGCGACCCAGAAGAAGATGATGTCGGCGGCGGTGATCAGGGTATCGGTGGGGTAAAAGCGGCGCAGCGTCGGCGTTTCTTCCGGCCAGCCCATGGTCGAGAACGGCCACAGCCACGAGCTGAACCAAGTGTCGAGCACGTCATCGTCCTGTTTGATGCGCGCCGAGCCGCACTGAGCGCAGCCGGCCGGGTCTTCCCGCGCCACCGTGATCGCGCGGCAATCGTCGCAGTACCACACCGGGATGCGGTGGCCCCACCACAGCTGGCGGCTGATACACCAGTCGCGGATGTTGCTCATCCAGTGCAGGTAGACCCCGACCCAGCGTTCGGGAAAGAAGCGCAGCCGCCCGCTCTTAACGGCCGCGATGGCGGGCCGTGCCAGCGGCTCCATCCGCACGAACCACTGATCCGAGAGGTAGGGCTCGATCACCGTGTGGCAGCGCTCGCAGCGGCGAATCGGCACGCGATAGGGCTCGGTCTTCACCAGCAGGCCTTGCGCCTCGAGGTCGGCCACGATGCGGCTGCGGGCTTCGAAGCGGTCGAGCCCGTTGTAGGCGCCGCCGTTCTCGTTGATGCGGCCATCGATGTTCATGATGCAGATGGGCGCCAGGCCATGGCGCTGTGCCATCTCGAAGTCGTTGGCGTCATGGGCCGGTGTGACCTTGACCGCGCCACTGCCGAAGGCGGGATCGACCAGGGCGTCAGGAACGACCGGAATGCTGCGGCCCATCAGCGGCAGGGTGAGGCGGCGGCCCAGCAGTGCTTCGTAGCGCGGATCATCGGGGTGAACCGCGACACCGGTATCTCCCAGCATGGTTTCCGGCCGCGTGGTGGCGACCACGACACCGGCACCGCCGTCCTCCGCGGGGTAGCGGATGTGCCACAGGCTGCCGGCCTCGCCGCCCTCGGTGGTAACGGCTTCCTCGTCCGAGAGCGCGGTGTGGCAGCGCGGGCACCAATGAATGATGCGGTGGCCGCGATAGATCAGGCCCTTCTCGTACAGGCGCACGAAGACCTCACGCACCGCGCGCGACAGGCCCGGGTCCATGGTGAAGCGCTCGCGCTGCCAGTCGCACGACGCCCCCAAGCGGCGGAGTTGGAGCAGGATGGTGCTGCCGTACTTCTCCTTCCACACCCAGACGCGATCCAAGAACGGCTGGCGGCCGAGGGTATGGCGATCGAGGCCCTCTTTAGCCAGCGCTTTCTCGACCACGTTTTGGGTGGCGATGCCGGCGTGATCGGTGCCCGGCAGCCACAGCGCCACCTTGCCGTCCATGCGCTGGTAGCGCACCAGGATGTCTTGCAGCGTATTGTTGAGCACGTGCCCCATCGTCAACATGCCGGTGACGTTGGGGGGCGGAATAACGACGGCGAAGCGCGGGCCGGCGGCACTCTCGTCCGCATGGAAGAACCCGCGCTCCAGCCAGAATTCGTACCAGCGTTGCTCGACAGCGGTGGGGTCGTAGGTCTTGCTCAACTCGGCCATGGCGGGCACTCAGGGCGCGTGATGTCGCTACCGGAATCGATGGCGCTTCGCAACTCAGGCGCAGATGGTGCAACGGCGCACCGCCGTCCGACGTTGAACGTTGGACCTTGGACTATGCTATTGACCCCACCGGCACAGAGCGCTATCACCAACGCCGCGCAGCGCTGGCGTTTCACCGCACTCATGCGAAAGTGGCGGAATTGGCAGACGCGCAGGATTCAGGATCCTGTGGGGTAAAACCCGTGGGGGTTCAAGTCCCCCCTTTCGCATTTGACCTTCTCCGACCTAGCGACTGTTCACCCGGTCTCATCGCCCGGGCTCGGGCTTGATGCGTTCCCTGAAATCCCGTGTGAGCGTCATCGTGCCCGCCGGGCCGTATCTTTTCACGACACATCGAGGTCGACGTCCAGGCCGAGCGCAGGATTCAGCCTAGCAGGAACCCTTCTCTGATCTTCCTCAGCAACTCGTTGAACCTGGCAATGGAGTCTTTGTCGAGCTGCGCCTTTCCGTCGCCGAGTTCGATACTGACATGAAATCGAATCGGGACGTTCGCGCGGGCGCGTAGCTGCAACAGCTCGGACATGTGATCCGCGAGATCTTGCAGCTCCGACGGCTCCAACTCGGCACTCGCGACTGCCACGTTGCGCTTCGGCTCCTGCTCTTTCTCTTTGCTTCTCCCCGATTGGTCTCCCACCTGGAGCTCGACCAGACGCGCCCCCTCGAATGAGCACGGCCACTCAGGTCCAGCCGATTGCTTGATGAACCGCGCCCGCAGCGCCGCGTCGATCGCATCACGAACCGTCTTCCAGGGCAGCGTGCGCCCCGCCTTCTGAGAGAGCGCGGTCGCGAGCGACAGTGCTGTCGTCGATCCGTCCTTCCAGGCTTGAGGGAGGCTTTCGGGCATCGTCTCGGCCGGCGCGATGATCGGTGGCGGCGGCCGCAGCACTGTGGCGTCGTCCAGCAACCCGGGTGGGATTGATTCGCCGAGGAGACTCGCGGGGCCGGCGAGCAGCCAGATGAGTCCCGCTTCGACAGCTTGACTCACCGCCGTTTCGACGACTGCGCGTGACGCCTTCGGAATCTGGAGGGGCTCGGTGAAGCCTTCGCGTTGGATCTGTACGACCCGCCCGCCACCGAAGTAGGCGACGACGTCTTGCAGGGTGATCTGCTCGTTCGACCACAACTCCGGAAGTCCGCTCGGGCGAAGTAGCTCTGGGTCAATCTCGCCCAGCTCCGCAGCGTGCGGAAGCACCAGTTCCAGCGCGGGATCATTCAGGGCCGCATCATCCGGTTTGCTTTTCCACCACGTTCGGAACGTTCGATCCGGTCGCATCAATCGCAGCACGAATGTTCCCTGCGCGCAGCCCTCGACCAACGTATCCAGGATCGCCCGCGCCTTGAGCATCTTCGGCAGATGCGGAAGCTGAGCGAAGGCGCCGGCGAGATCTTTCACCCGTCGGCTCGTCTCGCCCTGCTTCCATAAGTCGTACGGGCCGTCCGGTAGCATTGCATCAGCAGTGATCGCGGTATCTTGGATGCGCGAACGCGAGTCGCTCTTTATCGTGGTGAACGCCGGATCATCGGTGATCGTAATCTTGAAGGCCTGCACGTCGTCCGTCTGAGACACTGTTACGACGATACAGTATGCTTGGTTAATCGCATCCGGCATCCTCTTTCTCGCCTTGTCGATGCTCATGGTGAGTGTCGCCATGCGCGACGGATCGAGGCTGGCGCCTCGCTGTTCCTCTTCGCGCAAATCGTGCTGGACTTGCTCCCAGCCCAGATAGTCTCTGACACGGCCCATCGCGACCTCAAGGCCATCCTTCGACGGCGTCAGCAGGATCACTGCGTTCCGGAACACGCGCGGCTTGTCAGGCCCCGTCGTCTCGTCGAGAAAGCGGCGCGCCTCAGCACTCGGCTTGCCTGACTCCGATGCGGCGCTTAGTCCAAGCACGGCGTAGCGGAACAGTCCGTCGTCATCGACTTCACGCGGCCGTGCCGGCAGCGTGTGTACGCGCACGCCCGCCGCTTGTGCACCGGATGTCAGCGTCTTCGTTCGACCGATCTCGTCGATGAGACGGGCCTTCACAGTGTCATCTGGTATCTCGCTCGTCGCTTTGGCGTGCATCTGGGTCAGGTTAGGTCGGTTCCCCATACGCCATTGACTGGGCAGCGTATCGTCGCCGGACGCGAAGCGATCGTCGAGCCAATGACTCGTCTGCGCCCAGCGAGTCAATCCTTTCTCCAATTCAATTTTGTCTGGTCGCGTTGGACCTAGGAGCACCATCAGGTCACGCGTCTTCGCGCTCTGACCAATCGGCTGCGAGTGTAGAAACGTTGCCGTGACAGCTTGCTCGATCTCACGGAAGTTGAGCCCCACGGATTCGCGTTGAATGTCGCGCGCTCGTGTCAGCTCGCCGTCGAGAATGCCGGTCCACGCCTGCTTCTTGCCTTCGTGTTCTTCGGTGTCGGCCACGCTAACGAGTTCGCGCACGGCTTCTGCGAGTCCGGCGGCGTTCGGGGCGTTGAGGAATACTGCCGGTCCAACCACTGGAGACGTGTCCCATTTTTCCGCCTCGCGGAGTGCCAGGGCGAAGGTCCGCAGCAGTCCGCGGGTGCGTTGAAAACCGGCCAACTGTGTCCACTTTTCGTAAAGAACCTCGGTCAGGTCGGGATGGAACGGGTAGCTGTCGAGGAATCGCTTCTCCGCGGAGCTACCTTGCCGTGCAGTCAGTTCGTCAAGCGCCTTGATGCCCTGCAGTGCCGCGATCACGTGTGACCGGAACACGTTGCTGTCGCGAATCGAATCGGGTGTGAAGAACCGCCTCCGTAGCACCTCGGCGACGTCTTCTTTCACTACCGGCTCAACCCCCTCCTCCTTCTGTCGGCGGAAGATGTCGTATAGCTCGTTCAGGATTTGCCGGCCGAATGAATCACTCTTCTTGGGATCGGTGGCCAACAGCGAGGCGACGATACAGCAACGGTCAACTTTGGTCGCGGCCTGCGTCAGATACTGAAAGAAATTGACCAGGCGGCCGCGCTGCTCGTCTGCCTGACCGATCTCGCGAGCGTACATCAGAACTTCATCGATCAGGATCAGCACCCCCAGGTTCTGCTTCACCGGTATCTCCAGGAGATCCGTGAGCACGTTCTCTGCGGGCGCTGTCTCGCGTTCCTCCGCTTTGCGATCCGCGTGCAACATTTTGAGCCCATCATCGCCGGCGATCTGATACGCGAGAACGCTCCAGGGCCGCTTCAGTCGCCGTACCTTACCCGCCGGCGAGCGGACATCCATGCCGCTCTCAACATCGAGCTTGTCGAAGCAGAGGCCTGCAACCCTGGCTTGAAGGGGGCGCTGGCCGATTGTTTGAATGAACTCCTGCACCGACGGCAGGTCCGGCAATGCATCCGGGTCGTGGACAAGATGCCGGAGGGTGATCAGCGTGTGCGTCTTGCCGCCGCCATAGGTCAGCTCGAGCTGACGGACCGCCTTGTCATTCTTGCCGGCCACGCGCAGCACGACGTCACGTACCAACGATCGCAAGTTGTGCGTCGGGAACGTCAGCGCAAAGAAGTTCTCTGGTTTCTCATAGATCGGCCGCTTGCCGCTCTGCATCAAGACCTCGTAGAGGTCCGCGGCAAACATGTGCAGCGGCAATTCTCCCGACTTCAAGTCGTCCCGTAGTCGCACTACCTGATGCCAGGGTGTCCATGCTAGCTTCGGCATCTTGTTCCTCCAATCAATCCACAGATGACGCAGCTGACACAGATGAAGGGATGCAATTCCTCTTCGGGCCTCTATCTGTGGCCATCTGCGTCATCTGTGGACTTGGTATAAATGAAGCGTTTGTGTTCGAGTCGTGGTGTGCCGAAGTTCAGCAACAGCCCGGTACTGAAGCCCGTCGCCTTGAGATAGTTGATGACCTGGGCATCTTCGGGGCCACCAAGCACCCCCAGCGCCTTCAGCTCGACGATGACTCCGTCGTAGCATACGAAGTCTGCCCGGTATGAACAGGATAGCTGCGCACCTTTGTAGGAGATGGGAAGCTCGACTTCACGGCGAAACGGAATGGCACGACTCTCAAGTTCAATCGCGAGTGCTTCCTGATAGACCGCCTCCAGAAAGCCGCACCCCAATTGCCGATGCACCTCCATGGCAGCTCCGATGATCGCGTAGGTTCTGGGATCTCTATCCACAGATTGCGCAGATGACACAGATGAATTCTCCATTTGCTTTCTATCTGCGTCCATCTGCGTCATCTGCGGATTCAAACCCAAGCGGCACCTGTTTCTGCTCAGGCGTGGCGCCCTTGGCACCGATGTGGTTGGCGAGGCTCTCCAGAATCTGCAGTTCCTCGCGGTCCGGGCGCTTGTCGTGACGTGCCAGTTCGATCAACGACTGCATAACGCGCTTGAACAGTTCTTGGCGGCGCAGGCCGTGGTCATCGAGGTATTGATCAACCTGGTGAACGTCTCCGGCGTGCCAGAGGTGCATCAAGCGGTGGATGCGATCAATCAGTGGAACGGCACGACCGCTCGGCGCTTCGTAACCCAGGGATCTGGCCTTGCGTTGCGACCATGACTTGAGCCGCGCCCGACTTCCCGAACCCTCCTCTTCTGCGTTGGCTTCGGTGGCGCCGTCCTCCGTGCCGGCGTCTTCGTCATCCTCTTGCTGAGCGGACTCACCGCCGCTCTTCACGACCAGGTCCCAGGTGTTGGTGAGGTCATGGTCCGAAAGACCGCACGACACCGCATAGAGGATGACGGCGCCGACCGGTGCGTCATCGATACCGAAGTCGTAACGGTGGAGCAGGTAGTAGGCGGTCGACTCGTCGAGCCGCTCTGCCGCTGCCGCATCTGCATCACCGCCGTGCCCCCGGGACAGTACCTGTCCCACTACATAATCGACGACGATGCGGCGGACGTGAGTGAGGAACTCCGAGACGGTCATCAGTTTGCCCGGATCCGTTGTTTTCTTTACTGCCGGATGCTTGCTGTACGCCTCCAGTGCCGGGCCGGTAGCGGCCCACACGAAGTCCGGGCCACGGATTCCAGCATCCCAGAACTCGCGCAGGCGGACGCCGATGTTCGCGCGCATGTCGGCTAGGACTCTTGTGTCCCAGCCGGGCTGGGCGATTGCGGGGCGCTTCTTGCACACTAGCCATACTGAAGAAGCGAGCGCCGCGGCGCTCTGCGCTCGCATCCGAGTACCCCGCTCGGTTTCGACGGGCCAGGAGCCGTCGACAGCGAAGCCGGCGCGAATGATTGCGGAAACCAGTGTCTCCCAAGCATCAGGCTGCTTATTGGCGAAAACAATCACGAGTCGTCCTTCTGATCGCAGTGCCGCTGCGCAGCGAACGAAGGCCATTGCCATTCCATCCTCGTACGCCTGCTTGGATTTCGCGGCATCGTTTCCGTGACGGCTTGCCTCGTCAATCAGTTCTCCATCACCCTCATCTTCGTTCCACTTTGGCGCGAGCGGACTCGCAAAGGCCGAGTCAAAGTCCGAAGATGAACCCCACAGGGACCGACGAAGCAGTATGTAGAAGTAATCCATCAAGTCCGAGTACGGGATCGCATCGTAGTACGGAGGATCGGTCAGGATGAGGTCAAACTCACTTCCAACCGATCGGACCGCTGATGTCCGGCGTGCAATCGGTGAAGGCGCCCCGGAAGCCGCCAACCCAACGTGAGCATTCGCGAGAGCCACCCAATCGATTGCGCTCTGGTATCCGCCACTGGTGTCGGCGAGTGGGTTCGTGTCGGCAAAGTCCCACAGCATGGACAGAGCGAAGCGGGCGAATGTACCTTCGATCTTCTCGCCGCCCTGGTTCCACCTCGATAGCGTACTGGTCTGATTTGAGAGCCTGTCCAGCATGAGAGCCAAGTAGGCCCCAACAGCCTCAACCCATTCTTGAGCGTACTTGCTCGTCTCCAACGATTCACGCGCGGCACGCGTTCGTCTGACGAATGTCCCGAGCGTGAGCAATTGGCGAGTGGTGAAGAGTTTACGCCACCTGTCGAAGCCGTAGAGCGGCACGCGCATGCCGAGCGCTTCGGCACTCGGTGTCGGTTCCTCGGGGATACCGAAGGGCACATCGGCGAATGCAGCCTCAAGTTTCGCGTCGCTAGGCGTCGCGATGTCGATCTCGTGCGCGGTTGGTCGCCGGTACTCTTTGGCGCTCGGACCACTCACGACGACCGCAGTCATGATTGCGGATAGGCGTCCGGCCTGTCCCTCAACGCGGATGTCTTCCATCGTCATGATGGCAGGGCAGCAGGGGCACTTGGCGCCCGCACGCGACATGGTTCCCGCGCCGAACTTCTTGTCATGTTCACGGCGCTGGGCGGCATTGCCGCCTTTGACGGGCGCGTTCGTATCGATACCGAACTCAACGCCACTCTCATCGGGCTTCGGCGTCACCGTCAGCACCACCCGCTTCCTGTCCTTCTTCGCCAGCCAGCGTGTTTTCAGCAGCGGCAGCATGGTTCGGCAATTCTTACACACAACCGTGCGTGCCCAGAGGTACGCCGCCGTTGGCTTGGCAACCCAGCGCGGGTTCAACTTGTGCCCAAGGTACTCCGTTGAGAACTCGGCGTTGAGCGACTCAATGTCAGGCGCGCCGTCTTCTTTGATCGGCACCAACTGCATGGGCTGCGCCTCGTAAGCTTTCCCCGGTTTGAGCGGCTGGAACTCGGCGTAGACGGGATAATACTTCGCCAGATCCCGCCGCGCGTGCTTGAACACCCATTGCCCCCACGCCCGCACGTGCCAGGCAAGGTCACCTTCGATATCGACATCGTGAGAAGTGAAGAGATGCCCCTGCTCGGCTTCGGCATTGCGTCGTTGAGGCGCGCGTTGGCCCAACCGCGCCTGGAGCTTGCGATACGTGGCCTTCGCCTCGCCTTTGGTCTGGCCTTTAGACTTCTCGAAGAACGCCAGCATAAATTCCTCGTTCGAGAGAATGAAGTCGGGCAGTGGCCGTGTCTGGCCCGCAAGCTTCTGCGGGTGCTCGAGCGTGCACTTCAGGATGAACCAAGAAACGGGATTGATATCGTTGGCCGTCACCTCGCAACCCAATCGCATCGCCTCAAGCGGAATGGCACCGCCGCCAGCGAATGGATCGAGCACCCGAGGCGGGCGCCCGCCATAGGTCTGGCGGATTTCCTTGCGGAACCACTCGATGTCGTCCTTCTGTGTCTGGACGATCTCGCGTTCGTCCTTCGTTTTGGGGTCACCGTACCAGTGAAGGATGCCACCTTCCGTTACTTCCTTCTCGCGCTCGACGATCGAACCGTTCGGCATCTTCTTGCGCTCGACGATCTTCTTCACCCGACCACCGATCTTCTCACACAGTTCGCGGCGCTTCTCGGGATCGCCGGGATCGGGCAGCAGCGTGGCGATCAGGGCCGCACGGCACGCCGCGAGGGGCCGGCGCGCCGGCCAGATGTGCAGCGTCGAGATGTGCCCGTGCCGGACGTTCTTCTCGTGGACCGAGTCCAGCGAGGCTTGCTTCAGGGGGAAGGAAAATTCAATGAGACGCGGAAAGTCAGGCATGCATCACCTCAGTCCGCAGATGGCGCAGATGACACAGATAGAAGACCGAGGCGCACACTGGTTCTTTCATCTGCGTTAATCTGCGTCATCTGTGGATTCACCTCAGCCACAGGAGCGCGGAAAGAGAGATCGGAATGATCCGCGGGTCGGGAATGGCGACACCGTCTTCCATCGTCACCAGCAGACCGAACGGGGCGTTGTAGACGGTCTTTTCGAGGAAGGCGCGTAGACCGCGCGTGTCGTCGTGGGGATCGATGCGCTTACGATGCTTGACTTCGATTGGAATTCGCCGCGTGCCCACCGTGATTACGAAATCCACCTCGGGCTCCGCGCCGCGCTCAGGAAAGTGCGCCAGATCAATCCCCGGGATGGCACCAAGGAAGTAGCCGAGCGTGCTCTCCGCCAAGTGGCCGGCCAGGTCGTACAAGTGGGGCTCGCGCTGCAGCCCCTCCGGGTCGAGAGGCACGATCTCCTGGAGCCACCCGGCGCGCAGTGCATGGTCGCAGAGGCAGATCTTCGGAGGTGACTTCCTTTTCTTGAGCCGCAACTCCAGCGGCTGGACGAGCCGAATCAAGAGCGTGCCGTCAAGAAACCGCAGATAGTTGAGGATTCGGTTCCAGCCGATGTTGCCCGCCAACGCCTGCTGGATTTCGGGCACGAACACTTTCTGGCCGGGCGTTTGTCCGGCATAGCGACAGCACAGACGGAACACTTCTTCGAGCAGCTTCTCATCACGCTTGACGCCGCGGGACCCCATTCGCAGATCGTGCTTGATAGCGCGCTTGATCACGGTCTCGTTCAGGTAATCCGCCATCTCCGGCCACGGCATCTCATGCCGCTCATGTGCAATCGGATAGCCGCCCCGTTCCGAAAAGGCGGTGAACGCTTGCCATCGCATCTCGCGCTCCGCCTGCGCGTGCTTCACTGCTTGCTGCCAAAAGTTTGGCGTAGCCACGGCGTCCATCCCGTTGTCCGCCCAGTACGGTGTGGGGGTGTTACCGAAGCGGAGCTGCGAGATCTCACGCAGGAGCAGCGTTCCGAGATCGACCGTCGTGATTCGCCCAGCGAGGCTGTCGCGACCAGCCTCGATCCGGAGTGAAGAACTACCGGTGACTAGCACACGGACTTGATGGTTATCGACTAAGTGCTTGATCTGTGGTGCCCAGGCATCCAGGTTCTGCACCTCATCGAGCAGCAGATAGGCCGTGGCGCCCTCGCGGGCCAGCTCGTTGAACGTGCGCTTGAGAATGGACTGCTCAAACCATCGCGCAATGGTCAGGACTGGGTCCTTGATCTCGCCAAGGCTCTCGATCTCATCGAACGGCACATACAGGATTCGGTGCGGGTTCAACCCATCGCCCAGGAACTGCTCCATGATCTGCCGTAGCAGCACCGTTTTCCCGACGCGGCGAGGGCCGCGGAGCACCGTTGCGGGCGTGAGCCCCGAAGTGAGCAGCCGCAGCAAGCGAGGAAAGATCCACCTGCGAAACGCGGGCACCTGCGGACCTGGCTTGCCTTGCCAGTGTGGGTTGAGGCCACGCAGGTTTTCGCCGAGCTCGAAGGACAAGGAGCCATGAAACAGATTGGGATCAGTCATGCGTCGCTCACCTCCGCCACGTGATTGCCGAGAACGGGATTGATCCGCAGATGGCGCAGATGGCCACAGATATTAGATGCCGCCTGACGTCCCTATCTGCGCTCATCTGTGTCATCTGTGGATTCCTCTACTCCGCGGCTGGCGGACGTGATCTCCTTGGCGCTAATGAGGAAGCTCCCCTTTACCTTGGCGAGCAACCGGCTGAATGGATCCTGCACGCGCACTCGCCGCGGCGCCGGCGTGGCGCAGTCATAGACAACGTAAAGCCAGTACGCTCTGCCCATATTGCAGGCCTTTGCCCACTCATTGGCGAGCATCTCAACATCGCCGGTTGCGGCTCGTCCCTTCACTTCAATGCCGCGCGTGTGACCATTCGGCCGACGCGACAGCAGGTCGAAGCCTGGATAGTCTGGCAGCCCAGCGGCGCGGGCCAGCTCGGGCGTGTGCACGTCGAGCACCGTGGCTCCCTCCGACTCTTCCCATTCGCGAGCGATCTGCATCGCAAGTTGCTCGACCTTGGTGTCGTGCTGCTCTCGATCGAGCGGATCAGACGACGGCACCACCAATGCGTGCGCCAGAAACTGCACTGGGCCGAACGCGATGAGATCAGGTTCTCGACGGATGACGGCAATGGCGTGTTCGCGCCGACCCGCCAGCTCGCGCTGCGCCTGCTTGATCCGTTCCAGCTCTGTCACCGCCGCCTTGTTGCCAGCGCGGACCTTCTCTGAGTGCTTTGCGCGTGCCGCAGCGAGGTCAGCTTCCTGAAAGCTGAAGCCCCGATGCAGAAATGATTCGCGTTCGGCGACGGTGGCGAGGAGACGGTTCTTCCGGTCGATTGCTATCTGCCGCGCAACGCGCTCACCAATGAAAGCGGCGGCCTGATCCCGAATATCACTAGCAGCAAGCGCGAGGCGCTGCGCGGCAGGAGGCAATCCGCCGCCCTTCTTAAGTAGCAACAGGCGCTCGACGGAGCACACCTCCAGATCGGAACCTTCGAACTGCTTGACGCCAACGAGGCGGCACTCAAGCGCCCGGGCGGTCGCGAACTCCTCGATCGTGGCGTCCGCTTCACGAACCACCGAGATGAGCGCGAGGTGGAACAAGTATGGACGCTCGGTCTCCGGGTCCACGAACACGGCGCCGCGCAACGCCTCGGAACCCAACTTTTCCAAAACCAACGCGCGTAGTTGCTCGAAGACCGGTTCTCCTGGATGAACCCAGATGCCATCACTCTTCGACGGCGGGCGCGATACGGATAGCCGATCATGTAGCCGCAGCGGGTATGTTTCTAACTCCGGAAGCAGTTTGGCGCTCGCCGCTGGGCTCATCGGCCGTAGTGCAAAGTATCCGCCGAGGTCGCCATCGACGGCTACCGCGACGAGCGGTGCGGCCTTCTCAATGTAGTGCCGCACAAATCCTGGAATCAGCCGGCGATAGATTTCATTGTCCATCGCGACGCGAAGGCGTGGCAGGTCGCGTTTCACCTCACCACCGTCGCCGTAGAGTGCACGCTCACGCGCAGCCAGGGCTTCGACTTGTTCCTTTGTGAACGCACCGCCAAGTTCTTCCGCGACCGACTGCGGATTGTCCGCCGTTGCCACGCGCTCCATGTACTGCTTGATTGAGACGCCCTGCAGGAGCCGGCCGACAACATCGTACACCTTGTCGGACCCCAGCTCCTTTCGAATGCGCTCCAGTTTCTTCAGCAGGGTCTCCAGAACTTTGCCCTCGCGCGTCTCGGGTGCGACGAGATTGATGATCACAACTGGATCGTGTTGCTGGCCGTATCGATGGATGCGACCCATGCGCTGTTCAAGGCGCGCAGGGTTCCACGGTACGTCGTAGTTGATCATTGCCCAGCAGAACTGAAGATTGATGCCTTCGCCGGCGGCGTCGGTACACACCAGGAAGCGGGCACCGCCGTCGCTCGATGCTTTGCGGAATCGTTCGACCTCATCCTCGCGCTCGGTGTAGTGCATCCCACCGTGGATCTGGGCAACCTGGCCCGTATACCCTAAGCCGTTCAGGCGGCGGACGAGGAAATCGAGGGTGTCGCGATGCTCAGTGAAGATGATCAGCTTCTCGTGCGCGAAGCGCTTGGACATGAGCTGCTCCTGCAGCTTTTCGAACTTTGACTCGATTCCCTTGTCGTAAACGCGCTTGGCCAGATCGCGCAGGGACAAGACCTGATCCCGTTCCGCAATAAGATCTGCGAGCGACGCGGCAACCACGCCTTGCAGGAGGCGATCCTCGGATTGCTCGTTTTCCTCACCGCCGTCCACCGGAGAGCGTTCGTCGTCGGCGGTCTTTGTGTCGAAGGTGTCCTCAAAGTCCATGCGACGCTGTAACGTGATCAACTGTTCGATCGTGATGCGACCCGCCCCGATGTCATCGATGAGTTTGTCCAGCTTGCCAACGCGCCGCTCGAACGACCGCAACAACGCCCACGTTGAGCTTGCCAGGCGACGTTGGAACACGCTCATGGCGAGCCGGGCTGCCGAGCGGTTCAGCAACTTGGCCTTGTTGTAGACGAACCGGAGGTAGTTAGTGGTCTCGTCATAGAGGGTCTGCTCGCTGACTTCGCCCTGAGACAGGTCGTATCCAAGCGTGTCGGAGATGCGCGTCGGGTACAGGGGCCGCCCGTCCAGGTAGACCATCGCTTCCTTCGTGCGGCGAATGAAATGCAACTGACGCTGTTCCCGCGGATACTCGGCAAATGCTTCCGGCGTCGAGACCACGGACGGATCGAGAAGTCGCCACAGCGCGAAGTACGGGTAGTCCTTGCCCATATGTGGCGTGGCTGTGAGCAACAGCAAATTCGCCGCCGCCCACGGGAGTTTCCAGTCCTTGTCGGCATCGGGCACACCAGCGATGGCCTCGGCCAGCTTGTATCGCTCAGTGCGCCTCACCCGGAGATCGTTGCCTCGGTCGGCGGACAGTTTGTGTGCTTCGTCGAAGACAACCAAGTCGTACGGCTCGACGTTCGGCGCGCTGAGGCGCCCAAAGGCCTTCGCGCCCGCAAGGGTATCGACACTCACGATGATGCGATCACTGCCTTCGCCCACAAATGGATTCGCGGAGGTGGCGTCACTGCCTTCCACTACTCTGAAGGGCAGACTAAAGAGCGTCGCGAGTTCGCGCCGCCAGTTGCCGACGAGCCCAGCCGGAGGAACGATGAGGATGCGGCGAAGAAGTCGGCGTGACAGCATCTCCCTGATGTAGAGACCAGCCATGATCGTCTTGCCGGCACCAGCATCGTCGGCGAGCAAGAAGCGCAAGCGCGGCTGTTCGAGCATGTGCGCATAGACGGCAACGCGTTGGTGCGGCAGCGGATCGATCTGTGCGATCTCAGCTGCGAACGCTGGGTTCGCCATATGGCCGAGCGACAGACGCTCGCCTTCGGCGATTGCCAGTATGGCTTCCGGTCGGCCCGTGAAGTCCAGTGCGGCGATGGTGGTACCTACGGCCTTGGATGCTTGCGTCTCTGCGCGCTCACCAAGTAAGGCGACGATTTGCTCCCAAGCCAAGCCGGAAGGCTTGGTCTTGCTATTCTCCCAGCGGTTGACGGTGACGAATGATACGCGCAGGCGTTCAGCGAGTTGGGTCTGAGTGAGGCCTAAGCGGCCGCGCAATTCCTTGATCTTGACGGCGCAGTCGTCCGGGACAACACCGTAGATGATGGGGATTCTGTCGGGGCTCGAAGTATCCATCGCGTGCCGAACTGGAGATGGATATAACACATGACATATGCGCCCGCAACGGCCGCGGTTTGCCCGCTTCGGTGAAGCAGGGCCATGTCGTGAGCAGCGCCGCAGCAGGAAGCTGCTTCAGAGCCGCGACGCACTTGGAATGGTGGCGATCGTCGGCGTCGAGCAGCGCCACCAGCGGTCCGGTGTCGGTGAGCGTCACAACCGGCCAGCCGCGCGCTTCTGCGCGAGACCGTCGGCGAACTTCTTTCCGGCGTCTTGGGACATCTGGGCCCCGCCCGACACCTTCTCGCTGCTGTGCATGACGCCGGCGTACCTCTCGATAAAATCGGCAACCGTCTTGGCCTTGTTTTTCCCGGCGGGTTCCGTTGTCGATATCCGACTCCGCGGAAAACCGTTCGCGCAGGCTGTCCACCGCCAAGATCTCAGGCGTCGTCCCCAGTGCGTCAGCTCGCGCGGTAAGGGCGCGTTCGATATCGGGTGGCACGCTGATCTTCATGAATCCGCACTCTATCTCTGACGCCCGGCGCGAAGCCCTATGCCGTCGTGAAAGACTTCGGCTCCGGTTCGGTGATCTCGCTCACCACTCGCCGCAGCTCCGCGATCTCTTCGCTCTCCGCCTGCAGCTGCGCGCTCTCCGCCACTTCCGCCTCACTGATCGCCCCGGCGCGCCGCGCTTCCGCGAGCTTCTCGAAGACGATCTTGAAACGACTCTGTTCTTCCAGGCCTCTTTCACCTAGGCAACGATGGGCTTCTTCGCCTGCCCCTCAATTTGCCGCCGCGCGTGCGCTAAGTCCATCTCTGCGCCGCAGTTCGGGCAAACCAGCCTATTATTCGCTGGGAATGCCACGCACCCCGCCTGCAAGGGCCGGGCTTGACCAAGGTTTGCCTGCACACGCGTGGGGGTATTGCACTTTCCGCACTGCGCTTCAATGATCGCTACCTCCGCCTCAGCCGATGCCGGCGCGGGCTACGGCGGCGGCACTTGCTGCATGATGAAGCGATCGACCTGCGATGTCGGCGTCTCAAACACCTTGTAGATGTTCGTCGCGAACGTCATCTGCAGCAAGGTGTAGTAGCGGCGAATTGCGTTCGCCAGCTCCGCCTGTTGCCCATAGTCCGTGATCCGCAGGCGCATGGCCTCCAAATCCGCCAGCTTGATTGACCGTCCATGGGTCAGCCAGCGCCGATGGTCGCACAGCTGGGCAGCTATCTCCTCGGCCCGCCCGTTTTTCAGCTTCAGTTACGGGACCGCCGGTGCTTGAGTGATGAGACCAGCCCTGGAATTTGTACCGGGCAAGCCACTCGGTCACGAGAACCTTTGCGAACTTCAGTGCGTTCTCGGCGCTCTGCAGTTCGCCCGGTGAGATACCTTGAAGGGTCGGGATGTACGCGCGGTTGAGCGCTCCCGTGTCCTCCACCTCTTTCTTGATCTTCTCGAATCCCTCAAGCAGCGCGTCCGCGGAGAACACCTTCCCCCGGCCAGAATATCTGCGCATCGATCGGACCCAGCGCCGATGCCGGCTCCATCAGAATCTCGTCGGCCGCCATCACCATGATAGTACCGGCACTCTTCGCCCAGCCGGGCACGATTATGGCCAGGTCGTTGTACCGGTTCCGCAGCGAGCGGACGATGTCCTCTGCCGCTTCACCAGACCCGCCAGGCGTTTCCAGAATCAGGTCCAGCGCCGAACCCTTCAAGTTCGCAAGCTGGTCATTTATTGGCAGCAAGTCCTCGCCACTGAAGGCGCTGATGGGCCGAGCCCGCACCCCGTTTCGCGGACACGGACGCGGGGCCATTTGACTCGCTGGCGTAAACTATGGCCTCGTCCGGCTGTAAGAGACGACCAGCTTCGAAAAAGCGCCCGCTAGCGCGCACTTTCGAGTTGAGATAAAACGTGGCCAGTCCGCAACTTAACCGATGTGGAGGGGTGGGTGAGTGGTTGAAACCACCGGTCTTGAAAACCGGCGACCCGCAAGGGTCCGGGAGTTCGAATCTCCCCCCCTCCGCTGCTTGCAGCGGTCGCGGCGGATCGTGTCCGTGGCGTGATCGCTAGCAGCCAGAGCAATCCTACATCAAACCCGGCGAAATGAGCGCGTAGCGCAGCCGAGCTTGAGTGCGCCTCGTCAAGCCGGCGCGCGCCGCTCACCCGCCGGTGCGTAGTCGCGTATCGGGTCGTCTTCCCGCTGCTCTCCGGCTTCTTCGCCGGTACGGCGCGGCGGATATCTCGCTCGTGCAAAACGCGTGTTCATTACTTCCCGCGGCTCGGAACACTACCCGCTTGTCATCAGTCAACCCTTTTTGAAGAAGGTCTGCACGCTTCCGGCATATGCCTTGCTCACAGAAGAAACGCCACGGCTGGTTTCTGGAGCGACAACTTGGATCACGCAAAAGGGGGATACTCGATGGCGAGAACGCCCGCGCTGGATCGATGGTCGTTGATCTTGGCCGGCGGGGACGGGACACGCCTGCAAGAGCTGACCCGGCTGATCACGGGGAAGCCGATACCGAAGCAGTATTGCAAGCTCGTCGGCGGCCGCTCATTGCTCGAAGCTACCCTCGATCGTACGCGGCACTTCGCCCCGCGCGAGCGCACGCTGGTGGTGTTCAATCGCGACCACGTCGATCTGGCGCGCGATCAGCTTTGCCTATTGCCGGCGGAGAATCAGCTGGCGCAATTGGGCAACCGCGACACCGGGCCGGGGTTGCTGTTCAGCTTGCTGCACCTCGCGCGCCGATCGCAGTCCGCAACGGTAGCGGTATTCCCGAGCGACCACTACGTCAGCGATGACCGCGCCTTTGTCGCGCACGTCGAGCAGGCCGCTCGCATCGTGACGCGGCTGCCCAATAAGATCGTCTTGCTCGGTATCCGCCCAGATTACTGCGAGCCCGGGTACGGCTACATCGAGACGGCCGAGCCACTGCCGGATGGGGCCGATTTTGCCGGTGCGTTTCATGTCGCCGCGTTTCACGAAAAGCCCGGCCCCGACACGGTGACCCATCTGCTGCGCCGTGGCGGGTTGTGGAATTCGTTCGTTATGGTTTTCCGACTCGAACGTATGCTGGGGCTGCTGCAACGCATGGTGGCGAGTGACTTCGAGCGCATGAAGGCGATCCACGCTCGCTCGCGTATCAGCGCCGCGGCTTACCGCCAGCTGGCGGCGTGGAACTTCTCGCATCGCATCCTCGCGCGTGTTCCCGAGCACCTCGTCGTGCTGCGGGTTGAAGATATCGCCTGGAGCGACTGGGGCACCCCAGAGGCGATTGAGCGGACATTCGCAACCTTGAAACAGACTCCGCCTTGGCGCGCGGCGCCGCAGCTGGCGCACCCGCTGACGGCGGCTGCATAATCGCAAGTCTGACGGCGGTACTGCTTTCGCTCCGCTGCGTGGGCGCGGCGGTGTCGATCACGGCGAGCAACGCCGAGGCGATCGCCCGTCGACGCGATCGAGCGCCAATCCGACTCGGCGGCTCGCCGAGCGGTCCGGAGCCTTCAGCGCAGATACCCTAGCAAGCGTAGGCGCTCCTTCTGCTCCGGCGGCAGAGCGGCGGCGGGCTGTCGCTTCGAGGCGAGCGCGTTTCTGGCGGTTTCGGCGCGGCTGATGAAGTCGCCCAGCGCTTGCCGGATCTGCCCTTGCTCCTGCGGCTCTGGGGCTCGTTCGCCGGTCAGCACCGCCAGCTGTTCGCCGAGGGGCCGATAGCGGGTGTCGGTCACCGGATCGCCGGCGGGCGCGAACACCGGAGCCTCGGGCGCATAGGCATCGCGACGCAGAAACCAACCGGCCTGGAAGGTTGCCCATTGCGTCACGCTGCCGGCGTAGCCCAACATTGCCGGCGGCTCCTCGCCCGCGAGCAGTGACGCCCAGATGCTGTCACTCTGCTCACACCGTTGCTCTTGGCTCAGGCCGAGCGCGTTCAAGATGGTGCAGAACACCGTGATGTTCGACACCGCCCGCTGGCGCACCGCGCCGGCGGCTATGCCGGGTCCGATCATCGCCAGCGGTACGTGCAGTTGATCCAGCCCGAGCGAATGCCCATGGGCGAAATAGAAGTCATCCTCGCCCAACGCCTCGCCGTGATCGGCCGTAATCACCACCAGCGTGTCTTGCAGCAACCCGGAACCGGTCATCAGGTCGAACAACCGAGCCAGCTCGCTGTCGAGATACGCAATCTCGGCGTCATACCGCCGCACGTATTGGTCCGGCCGCCGTTCGTCGTCGAAACGCTGGTAGGCCGGGATCGAGTGCAAACCCGAGTTGTCCGCCCCCACCGGCAGCTCCGGATTGGGACCGAGGCGCAGCGAATCGCCCGCGAATGCCTGCGCCCACGGCGTCGGCGGAGCGTAAGGACCATGGGGCTCCTGGAAGTGCAGCCACAAGAAGAAGGGGCTGCCGCGCAGCTGTGCGAGCTGGGCCAGGGCCTTGGGCACCGCGCGGGCGGCGGTGCGCTCCGCCCAAACGCGGTTCAGCTCGCGGTCCTCCAGGTCGTCATCGTATGAGTCAAAGCCCTGATCCAGACCGAGCGGGCGCATCAACACCGCGTTGCTGACAACGGCGGCGGTGCGCAGGCCGGCCTCGCGACACAGCTCCGCCAGTGTGCTCGCCTCCGGGCTGAGCGGGAATTGTCCGTTGAGCACACCGACCGTGGTGAAGCCGGGATACAAACCGGTCATCATCGCCACGTGCGAGGGCGCGGTGGTAGGCGCCGCCGACAACGCCCAGGCAAAGCGCGTTCCGCGCGCCATGAAGGCGTCCAATTGCGGCGAGGTCGCGCGCTGGTAGCCATAAGCCGACAAATGATCCGCGCGCAGCGTGTCAATTGTGACCAGGACCACGGATCGAATGGCAGAGTGAGTGGGTGCGGGCGGGCTGATGGTGTGCCACGCGATAACGGCGGTCGCTGCCACGCCAACCACAGCCACGAGCCAGACGCGCCACTCCCGGCGCTGCCGGCGCCCTGCACCGTCGGCTTGGCGGTGTCCCATGCCGGCGCACATAGCCGATCACCGGGCCACGGTCGAGTCGCGCCGCTCGCTTCGGTTGCACCGATTCCTTCCCTGTACTACACCCAGGCGCAGGCGTGGCAGCGGCAATGGCAGGACGAATCTGGGCGGCACTGATCATCGCCGCCGTTGTCGGTGCCGGTGCCGTGCTCTGGACCCGGCCAACGCCCGCGGCGCGTCCGAATGTCATCTTGATTACGATCGATACGCTGCGGGCGGATCACTTGTCCGCTTACGGCTACGCCCGCTCGACCTCACCCCACTTGGAGCAACTGGCGCGCGAGGGCGTGCTGTTCGAGCACGCCTACAGCGCCGCCAACTCGACCAACCCATCGCACGTCTCCCTGCTCACGGGCACGAGCGTCGCTACCCATGGGGTGCAGGCCAATAGTAATACCTTCAGCGCGGACGACATCCCAACCTTGAGCGAGCGGCTGCGAGCTGCCGGCTACGCCACCGCGGCAGTGGTGAGTGTCGGCCATTTGAATCAAGGCCCTTCTGGCCTTGGCCGCGGGTTTGATCGTTACTTCGACACCAAGAGCGAGCAGCGCGCGGAGCAATCGATCGCGCTGGCTCGCGATTGGATTGCCGGCCAGCACGAGCAGCCGTTCTTCTTGTGGCTCCACCTGTTCGATCCACACATGGTGTACAGCCCCCCGGCGCCCTACGATGCGCAATACGTCAACGAGCGCAGCCCGCGCATCGATGTCATCTTAGGCCGCCAGCGCGCCGACTGGTTCTTCCAAACACAGACGCTCGCTGGCGGCGACCGGGCATTCCTACAGGAGCAGTTTGCCGCCCAATTTGCCGACTCCATCGGGATAAATCAGCTTGGCCTGACCGAGGCGGAAGTGGAGTATCTCAAAGCCCTTTACGATGGTGAAGTTGGTTACACCGACAACCAAATCGGCACGCTGCTCGACCATTTACGCAAGCTGGGCATCGCCGACAATACCCTACTGGTGGTAACCGCTGATCACGGTGAGGCCCACGGCGAACACGGCATCTACTGCGACCACGCCACGGTCTACGAAGAGACGCTGCACGTTCCCTTGATCGTGCGGTTTTCCGCTCGCATCGCTGGCGGCAAGCGAATCAACGCTCTCGTCAGTGGTCTCGATGTCGCGCCAACGATCTTGCAGTACACGGACGTCCCGCTCGATATCACGCTCGAGGGCCACTCGCTGGTGCGGGTTATCGACGGCTCACAGCCGCCGGCTGCAGAGCCGCTGTTCGCCGCGCACGCTAATGCGCTGGGCGGCATGGTCCGAGACGGCGCCTGGAAGCTCATTGTGTCAACCAGCGCTGAACGTATCCGGCGCGCGAAGAACGAGGTCCAACGCAAGCGGCTGATGAAGTGGCACCCCAAACCCGTGGAGCTGTACAACCTGGAAAGTGATCCACGCGAAACGGCGGATCTGGCGCAAGCGCACCCTGATATCGTTCAGCGCTTGCGTGGGATATACGACGCCCGCAGCCGGCACTCGCCGTCGCCCGCGCCGACTCGAGAAGTGGATGCGGCGGCACGCGAACGGCTCAAGGCCCTCGGTTATCTGGTGGAGTGAAGCTGCCGGCGGCAAACGGTCACGAGGAGAAACGAGCTTGCCTTCAAAACGACTATGGAGACTGAGCCTGCTGGCGGGCGGCCTCATAGCTGCCGCGGTGATGGCCACCTACGGGCGGCGCGCCCCGGTGCGCTCGTCGCTAGTGAATAAGCCCAACGTGCTGTTGATCACCATCGACACGCTGCGGGCGGATCACGTGTCAGCTTACGGCTACATGCGGCCGACCACGCCACACCTTGATCGGCTCGCAAGCGAAGGTGTGATGTTCGAAAATTGCTACAGCGCGGCAAACGTTACTAATCCGTCTCACATCTCTCTGCTTACCGGCACGCGCGTGAGTACGCACGGGGTGACGAGCAACACTGCGGGCCTCACCGCTCCACATATAACGACGCTGGCCGAGCGTTTTCGCAAAGCCGGCTACGCCACCGCCGCCGTGGTCAGCATCGGACACTTGGGGCAAGAGAACTCAGGCCTGGGCCGCGGCTTTGACGATTACTACGATGTCAAAGACGAGCGGCGCGCAACGGATTCCGTGCTTGTAACCCGCCAGTGGCTGGGCGCACACGCCGAGCGCCCGTTCTTTGTGTGGCTACACCTCTGGGACCCGCACATGAGGTACAACCCGCCACCGCCTTACGACCGGCGTTACGTCAGGGCGTCCAGTCCCCGCATCGACTTGTTTCTCAAGCGCTCACCACTCCAACAATTCTTTCGCGCGAACCGGGTGCCGCCCTCTGCGCGGGACCGGTTGCGGGAACTGTTCAAGTTGGGCTTCAAGGAAGCCGTCGGCAACAACCAAATCGGCCTGACGCGGGAGGAAATCGACTACCTGGTGGCGTTGTACGACGGCGAGATCGCTTACGTCGATGCGACCCTCGCCGGCCTGTTCGGCGATCTACACGAACTCGGTTTGAGCGATGACACACTGTTGGTTGTAACCGCCGATCACGGCGAGGCGTTCGGTGAGCACAGCATCTACTGTGACCATCGTACGATCTACAACGAGACCCTGCACGTTCCTTTGATCATGCGCTACCCGCGGCGCATCCCAGCGGGCCGACGGGTAGCGAACCTGGTCAGTGGAATCGATCTGGCCCCCACCGTTCTCCAGTACGCGGGGCTGCGGCTTGACGGGCCACTCGAGGGTCGCTCACTGCTGCCGGCCATCGAGCAAGGCCCAGCGCAGGAGCCGGTGCCCCTGTTTGCCGAGCACGCCAAGGGCATTGCCAGCATGGTGCGCGACGGGCAATGGAAACTGATCATCGGCAATCGCGCGGCTAAGCCAAGGCTGCATCCCAATGCGTTCGAGCTGTTCAATCTCGACGATGATCCCCACGAACGCCGTGACCTTACCGAGACCAAGCCCGAGATGATCGCAAAGCTGCAGCAGGTTCGCCAGGCCTGGCTAACCGCGCCAGCGGTTGCTCCGGAGGCAAACGAGCGCCCGGTCGATGCCGAGACGTTGGAGCGGATGCGGGCGCTCGGTTACGTCGATTGAAGTTACTGCCGCGGCTCACCAAACGGTGCGGGGCCCGCGGCCCCATGCGGCGGGGGCCCGGCGGCGCCGTGTGGGGCGGGTCCGGGCAATGGCATTCGCTTAAGGAAACTGTGCCATTCGTTTAAGGAGATTGCTCAATCGGTCGGTGTGACAAGATTTGTCATGCGTTTGGCGATGGCAGGGAGACTCAGGCGGGCGCCAGAATGCCGCTGACCTTTTCATGC
>JACQVA010000007.1 GCA_016210005.1 Deltaproteobacteria bacterium
CGCTTTCGCGGGAATGACAGATTGCGTCCCTTTCGGGAATGACAAATTGCGTCCCTTTCGGCCATGGGCCTCGGCCTGACAGTACACAGTACTGTCAGACTGGTGAGGATTTGCCCGGTCGGCTGCACGTTACCCACAGATCTGTCGCACGCCTGAGCCGAGGGCCAGCCGGGCGGGTTGCAACTGCTGCCGGGTATTGTTACCACCGCAGGCAATGGTAACGGCGCATGGAGAGGTGCCCGAGCGGTCGAAGGGGCACGCCTGGAGAGCGTGTGTACCCACAAGGTACCGTGGGTTCGAATCCCACCCTCTCCGTTGTTTGGCAGCAACCGCTGCGCTATGTGCCGGTGGCGGGTGAGAGAAGGTTGGCAGTGTCAGGCCGGCGGCCACGAGTGATAGCTAGGTCCCGCGCAAGAGAGCGTCGCGAACTCCGTCAGGTCCGGAAGGAAGCAGCGGTACCGACATCCTCTCTGTGCCGCGGGGAAGCCTAGCTATCACTGGTGGCCGCCGCTCGGTCTTACGATCAAGCCGATGTCGTATCTTGTATTGGCGCGGAAGTGGCGGCCGCAAGTCTTCGCCGATCTCATCGGCCAAGACCACGTTACCCGCACCCTTGCCAATGCCATCCGCGCCGGTCGCGTGGCCCATGCCTTCCTGCTCACCGGCGTGCGCGGGGTGGGCAAGACCACCGCCGCCCGGATTCTCGCCAAAGCGCTCAACTGCGAGCAGGGGGCGACGCCGCAACCTTGCAACGCCTGCACCAACTGCCAGGAGATTACCGCTGGCAACTCGGTCGATGTCCTGGAAATCGACGGCGCTTCCAACACCGGCGTCGATGACGTGCGCGAGATCATCGACAACGTGCGCTACCGCCCGGCCAAGAGCCGCTTCAAGATCTACATCATCGACGAAGTGCACATGCTCTCCAACAGCGCCTTCAACGCGCTGCTAAAGACGCTCGAAGAGCCCCCCGCCCACGTCAAGTTCATCTTCGCCACCACCGACCCGCACAAGCTGCCGCCGACGGTGCACTCGCGCTGCCAGCGCTATGACTTCAAGCGGATGCCGCTACCGCTGGTGGTGCAGCACCTGCAAAAGATTTGCGCCGCCGAAGGCGTCGGCATCAGCGAGCGGGCGCTGTACTTGATCGCACGCGAAGGCGAGGGCAGCGTGCGGGACGCGCTCTCGCTGCTCGATCAGGTGATCGCCTTCAACGCCGACAAGCTCAGCGACGACGAAGTCGTCAGCGCTCTCGGCCTGGCCGACCGCCGGCTGCTCTTCGCCGTCGGTGAAGCCATCGTGCAACGCCAGGCGGCGGCGGCGCTCGAACGCATCGCCGAGATTCATCGCTTCGGCTACGACCTGCGCCGCTTCTCGCGCGATTTGCTCGAACACCTGCGCAACCTGGCGGTGTGCAAAGCCATGCCGGCGGCGCCCGAGCTGATCGCCGATCTGCCGGCGGAGGAGCGCACCGAAGTCGCACGTCAGGCGGCGTTGATCGCGCCCGACGAGATTGACCGGGCGTTTCGCCTCATGCTGGCGGCCGATGAGGAGATCGCCCACAGTGCGTATCCCAAGATCGTGCTCGAAATGACGGCGATCAAGCTGGCGACGCTGGCGCCGTTGCTGCCGCTGGAGCAGGTGCTGCAACGGCTCGAAGGGATCGAGGGCCGCCTGCGCGGCGAGGGGCCGGCGGCCAAGCCGGCCGCGCTACGAGCGGCCCCCGCAGCGGAGACCGCACCGGCGGCCGCCCCACGTGCGAGCGCTGCCACCGGCGAATCGTGGGAGCAGTTCGTCGAATTCGTGCGCAAGGAGAAGGTGACGCTGGTGACCTACCTCGAGCACTCGCAGCCGGCGCGCCGCGAGGGCGGGGTGCTCGAATTGGCCGCACCGCCGGGGTACTACTACGATTACCTGGCGCACAAGGATCACCTGGCGATGGTGCAGGAACTGGCCGGCCGATTCTTCGGTGGTGGGCTGCGCGTGGTGGTCGTCGAAGGCGGCCCGGCGGCCAGCGGCGAGACGGCGGCGGCGCCCAAGCCCTCGCGCGCGCAGCAGGCGGCCAAGGTCATGGAACATCCGGTGGTGCGCGCCGCCGTCGATATCCTCGGCGGCGAGCTGCACGAGGTCAAGACCCGCCCGCGCGGCCAGCGCGACGATTCGTGAGTGTCTGAAACAGAGAAGAGGGTACCAAGGTGAGCAAGGGGCTAAGTGGACTCGGCGACATCATGAAGCAGGCGCAGCAGATGCAAGAGCGCCTGGCGCAGATTCAAACCGAGGCCGGCGATAAGACGGTGTCAGCCACCGCCGGCGGCGGTATGGTCAGCGCCGTGGTCAACGGCCGCTTGGAGGTGGTGAGCTTGCAGATCGACAAACAAGTGGCCGCGGGCGGCGACTTGGAGATGCTGCAAGACCTGGTCATCGCCGCCGTCAACCAAGGCATTCGCGCCGCGCAGCAAATGATGGCGGCCGAAATGAGCAAGGTCACCGGTGGACTGAAGATCCCCGGGCTCACGTGATTCAAACCCGCCCCCAACTGAGGTTGTAGCGCAAGAACCGGCTGGCTCAGTCCCTCCCTGCTCTCGCTGCTCACTACCGACGGATTTCGTAACATGGCAATGTTTCCCGCGCCGCTGGCGCGCGTCATCCAGGAACTGGTCAAGCTGCCGGGCATCGGCGAGAAGACCGCCACCCGGCTCGCCTTCCACTTGTTGCGCGGCGAACGCGCGCCCGTCGATGTGCTGGCGGCGGCGCTCACCGCGCTGCGTGACGAGATGCGGCTATGCTCGGTTTGTTTTGCGTTCACCGCGCAAGACCCGTGTGCGCTGTGCAGTGATCCGGGGCGCAGCGCCGAGCAGATTTGCGTGGTCCAGGGGCCCGCAGATGTCGTCGCCGTCGACGGCTCCGGGCAGTTTCGCGGCCGCTACCACGTCCTGCACGGCTCGCTGGCGCCGCTCGACGGCATCGGTCCGGAGCAGCTGCGCATCACCGAGCTGTTGCGCCGCTTGCAAGACGGTACGGTGCGTGAGGTGATCTTGGCCACCAACCCCACGGTCGAGGGCGAAGCCACCGCGATGTACCTCGCCCGGCTGATCAAACCGCTGGGCGTGCGCGTCACCCGCATCGCCCACGGCCTGCCGATGGGGGCCGATGTCGAGTACGCGGATACGCAGACGTTGGGCAAAGCGCTGGAGGGACGGCGCGAGATGTGACCGATCGGCTTTGACCTTCCTGCAGATCCTGGTCGGGGTGCTCGCCGCCGTAGCCATCGGGATCTTCGGCACGCTGCTGCTGATATGGCGCCGACTGGTCAAGGTCGAAGCCGACGTGGCGCTGCTGAGCAGTCAGTTCGGCATGATGCGCGCGCCGTAAGCGCGTTGCGCTTACTTCCTCCGTCGTGAACTGGAACGTGCCGGTCGAGAGCGCCGGCTGCTGCCGCCTGCCAGGCTGATGGCCGACACCACATCGCTGGCCGGGTGGACATTCATCTTCAAAGTCGGGCCGTAGTGCACCACGAAGCTGTTGAGCGCCTCGACGCTGTCGGCTTCGATGATGGCCACGCCGCGAAACGGCGGCTCACCGTTTTGCCAGACGTACTCACCGACGAAGCGGAAGCCCTCGGGTTGTACCTCGTTCCAGTCTAGGCGTTTGGCGATGGCAGCATCCAGTGACGGCCAATTCAACT
Organism: Deltaproteobacteria bacterium; assembly: GCA_016210005.1. Classification (NCBI taxonomy): domain Bacteria; kingdom Pseudomonadati; phylum Myxococcota; class Myxococcia; species Deltaproteobacteria bacterium. Next base: position 3,686 of record JACQVA010000007.1, read on the forward strand.
CGTATTCGGCGACAAAGAGCATGGCTGCACCTCAGGCAGTTGCGTTTGACGGTGAGCGGCGGCGGTTGCGCGCCGGCGACACCACTGGCTGCGAGCGCGCCGCTAGCCACTCGGATGCGGGTTGCCACACGTGCTCGGGCGCGCTGGCGCCGGCAAACACCCCCATGTGCCCGCCCGGCGCCAGACGAAAAGTGGTGTCGGTGCTGCCGACGGCAGCGAGCACGGCGCGCACCGCCGCCGCCGGGGCGATCTGATCGGTGCGCCCGGCGAACACCAGCAGCGCAGCCTTGATGCGGCGCAGGTCGGCGACCTTGCCGCCGAACTTCATCTTGCCCCGCACCAGTTTGTTGCGCCGCATGAAGTCGTGCACGAACTGCAGGAAAGCCCCCTGCGGGTAGGCGATGAACTGGCTTACCCATTGGTTCATCGCGTCGAATCCGTTCATGTATTCGTGATCCCACATGTTCATGAAGAGGTCGGCATAGCGGGTCACGTTCTTCATCGGCGTCAGCAGCCGGAACACCGCGCTCGAGAGGCCGCCGGGGATGTTACCGAGCTGCCGCCCGAGGAACTCGACCTGGCCGCCGCCGAGCTGGGCGGCCCAGGCGAACAGGCCCATCTTGTGCATATCGACCGGTGCGCCGATGGTGACGATGTTGCGCACCGAGTGATCGCGGTTGACCGCCGTGTGCATGAGCGAGAACAGGCCGCCCATGCAGTAGCCGAGCAAGGAGATCTCGCCGGTGCCGGCGTCCCGCTTGACGCTGCCGGCCGCGGCAGGAATCCAGTCGAGCACGTAGTCGTCGAGGGTGACGTAGGCGTCGGCGCTGTCGGGCTCGCCGAAGTCGACGAGATAGACGCAAAAGCCGCGTTCGAGCAGAAACGCCGCCAAACTGCGGCCGGGGTAGAGGTCGAAGATGAACGGCTTCACAATCAGTGGCGGCACCAACAGGATCGGCACGCAGTGGCGCGGGCGGGTAGGCCGGCCGGGCAAGTTGTAGCGGCGCACGGCGAGCTTGTCGCGTTGATAGATCACCTCGTAAGGGGTGCGCCCGACCAGCTTGCTCGGATCACGGATCAGCCACTCGATGCCGTTGACGAAACGCAGCACCGCACGGTTGGCCTCAATTCGCGCCAGGTGCTCGCCGCGTGCCAGCAGGGTGTCGATCATGATCGCCCGCACCGTAGGAAGGGCGCGCGGGCTTGTCAAATACCTCCGGCCGCTAGCGCCGAGCGCGCCGGCGGGGCGGCTGGTCCAGCACTACCGGCGGCAGGTCCTCGCCTTCGCCCGGGCGCAGGGTGAGCACGCGCATGAAGACGTCGGCGAACGAGTGTTCGCGGCCGCGACGCCGGACGCCGATGCCGCGCGCCATGGTCAGCACGATCGCCAGGCGGCCGAGCGATGACAGCACGAAGATGACGTGGTAGCCGCTCTCGCCCAGTAGTAGCATCATGCCGCCGCCTAAGAGCGAGCCGCTGACGATGAACGCGCCGTTGAGCAGATTGTAGAGCGAGAGCACCTGGGCGCGGTTACGATCGCTGGTACAGTCGAGCAGGGTCAGGAAGGTGGCCAGCTCGAAGCCGGCCCAGGCAAAGCCTCCCAGGAGCTGGATGCCGATCAGATAGGCGAAGTTGTTGGAGAGCACCCATAGTGATGCCAGGGGGATGATCAGCACGCCCGACACTTGCAGGGCGCGGCGGTTGCCGTAGACCCGCGCAATTTCGCCCCAGTAGCTCGAGGCCAACACCCGTGCGATCACGATGGCGGCGTTGAGAATGGTGAAGCGAGCGTAAGAGAGATTGAGCGCGTGCAGCATGTAGGGGACGAAATACGCCGCCGAGATGTTGACGACGCCGTTGATCAACACCAGGAAGACAATCAGGCGGCCGTACGACTGGCGGCGGAAGCCGGGTAGCAGCGCGCGGGTCGGCAGGCGCTCGTCCTCGCTGTTCGTGCCCGGATCATGCTGGCGCGTGAGAAAGTAGACGCCCATCACTCGGCTGAGCGCCGCCAGCAAGAAAGCCGCGCCAAAGCCGGCCGCCGCGCCCAGCCCCGTGCGGGTGGCGCCGTCGATCAAGAAACCGCCCGCCAGCAGGGATAGAAAGATGAGAGAGTGAATCGCGACGTTGCGGCGCCCGAAATAGCGGCTGCGTACCAGCGGCGGGATCATGCGGCCCATCCACGCATTCCACGCCGGGCTCAGGCCCAAGTTGAGTATCCAGTAAAGGCAGACCCAACCCAGCAGCCACGGGTAGCCGCCTCCGCTGCGGCGCGCTAGCCAGACCATCGGCAGGAAGGTGGCCGCTTGTAGCGCGGCGCTGCCGATCACCCAGCGCCGGTCACCCAGCCGATGCGAGGCCACCGCAGCGAAAAGCTGAAACGCCGACCCCGCCAGAATCGGCACGGTGGCAATGACGCCGACCTCGAATGGCGTGGCCCCGAGCAGCAGGGCGAAGGCAGGAAAATACGACTCGCCGAAGCCGATCATCGCCGCGTGACACGCGGCATCGATGGTGCTCGCGCGCAGGCTGCGGCGCAGGCGCGAGGCGGCTGGTTCCATGGCGCGGAAAAGAAGAAACACTGGGGCGAACGGCGCAGCGCGACGAGCGGGCGCGTCTTCCGGTCCCCGCGCCCGTTCTCGACCGCGCTGCGCCTTGCTGCGGTTGTTGCTGCGCTTGCAGCGCGCGGCTTCAGGCCCCGGTGCCTGGTGCGCTGCTCAGTTCCTTGAAGTCGGTGACGCCGTAGTTCCCGGCCTTCTTGAGTGCGGCTTCGACCGCCTCGCGACTGACGCTGTTGCCCTGCTTGCAAGTGACCGTCGCCGTTTTCTGCTGGAAGTCGACTTCGACGCTGGCCACATTGTTCAACTGCGTGAGAGCCTCACGGACCCTCTTGGCGCAACCCGACGGTCACGTCATGCCCGAGACGCCGATGACATAGCGGTGCTCGGCGCTCGGCTTGGCCGCCTCCTCGGCGTAGGCTGCCGGCGCTGCCACTAGCGCCAGCGGTGCGGCCGAAAGCAGCACAAGTACCGCGGCTATACCAACCCTGCGCATGTTTGTCCTCCCAGCAAGTGTCTTTGGGGTGCTCGTCCCGGCCACCCCTGGCACTGTGCTCTATCGGCAAGCCCAGCCGCGCGCAAGTCGGCGACGGCCGGCGGGCTGGCGAGGGGCGGTAAACGTGGTAGGAAAAGGCATGCCGTCTCACAACGTGGCCTTGATCACCGGCGCTAGCCGCGGCATCGGTAAGCAGCTGGCAGTCGATTTCGCTCGGCGCGGTTATGATGTCGCCTGCTTGGCCCGCTCGACTGCGGCGAGCCCGAGCAAGCTGCCTGGCACGGTGGACGAAACCGTCGAGCTGGTGCGCCAGCAGGGCCGGCGCGCGTTCGGCCTCGGCTGCGATCTGCAATCGGAGGAGCAACTGAACGCGGCCGTCGAACAAACGTACGCCGAGTTCGGACGTGTCGATGTGCTGATCAACAATGCGGCGATCGCGATCCCCGGTCCCACGCTGCCGCAACCGCTGCGCAAGTGGCGGCTGGCGGTGGAGATCAACATCAATGCCCCGCTGGCACTGATGAAGGCCGTCTGCCCGCGCATGGCCGCCGGCGGTGGCGGGCGCGTGATCAACATGTCCTCCGTGGCCGCCGTCACGCCGGAGTTCGGGCGGGCCAGCTATACGGTGACCAAAGTCGCGCTGGAGTCGCTGACGCAGTGCCTGGCGTACGAACTGGCCCCCACGGTCGCCGTCAACGCCGTGCGCATCGACGTGCCGATTTGGACCGAAGGCTTCGTCTTCACCTTGCCGGGGATGGATACCAGTGACTTCGAGGATCCCGTCATCATGACCGATGTTTGCGACTGGCTGTGCCGGCAGCCGCTCGACTACACTGGCCAGATCGTGACTATCGCTGCACTGCGAGCGCAGGGCAGCGTGCGCCCGCGCACCCGCGCCGGCGATCGCCGGGCGGATCGGGGCGCCTGAGCAAGCGGAAATGCCCCGCCGCTGTCCGGGTGGCGTTGTTCTTCGAGAGGGCGCCCGCTAGAGTTGTCGTCACCGCGAACATTGCTCGCGTTGAGCAAGGAGTGAAGCCATGGACTACGAGCAGGTGGAGTTCCACCGCGATTGCGAAGTGATTCAGATTCCCGCCGGCCTGACGGTTACGGTTCGCAAAGGAACCCAGGGCATCCTGACCCAGGCGCTCGGCGGCACTTATACGGTGCAGATTCCGATGATGGGCGGCCTGTTCCGCGTTCACGACCGCGACGCCGACGCGATCGGTAAAGAAAGCAGCGGTGTGGCCACGCCGGAGCCGGAAGCGGCCGGTGCCGATGCCGAGGTCAGCGAGGAGCAGGTCTGGGAACAACTGCGCGAGGTCTATGATCCCGAAATCCCGGTCAATGTCGTGGACCTCGGCCTCATCTATGACATGCGCGTGGAGGGGCGTAAGGTGGCGGTGAAGATGACCTTGACCGCGCAAGGCTGCGGCATGGGGCCGGCGATCGCTATGGACGCGACGCGCCGGATTCAAGCGATCCCCGGAGTCACGGAAGCCGACGTGCAGGTGGTGTGGGACCCGCCCTGGAGCCCGCACATGATTTCGGCCGAGGGCCGCGCGATCCTGGGCATGGAGTGAGGGGAGAACACTTCTAGGTTGATCGCATCGAACCGAAGCGCTGCCATTGCTCTTGCGCCGCCCTTGCTTTGGTGTGCAGAGGCAGCTAGGAACGCGCCACTCCAGTGAACCGGCGACAGCGGCGCCGTGCCACGACAAGAAAGGAAAGGTCTTTACATGCGAAACTCGATTGCCCTATTGATTGCCGCGCTGCTGCTCGGCACGGCCTCTGCCAGCCTGGCGGCGGAGGATCCGAAAACGGAGGAGGAGAAGGTCGCCTACGCCATCGGCTTAGCGATCAGCCAGAACCTCGAAGCCTTCAGTCTGAGCGCGGCGGAGCTGGAGCAGGTCAAGGCGGGCATCGCCGACGCCACCAGCAAGAGCAAGCCGAAGGTTGAACTCGAGACCTATGGCCCCAAGATCCAGGAGTTACAACAGGCGCGTGCAAAGGTGGCGGCGGAAGCCGAGAAGCAAGCGTCGGCTGCGTTCCTCGACAAGGCCGCGGCCGCTCCGGGCGTCGAGAAGAAGCCCTCGGGGCTGCTGTACAAAGAATTGAAGGCCGGCGCGGGCGAGCATCCCAAGGCGACCGATACGGTCAAGGTCCACTACCACGGCACACTGGTTGACGGGACGGTGTTCGACAGCTCGGTGCAGCGCGGCGAGCCGGCGCAGTTCCCGTTGAATCACGTCATTCCGTGTTGGACCGAGGGGGTACAGCTGATGAAGGTCGGCGGCAAGAGCCAGCTGACTTGCCCCGGAAACCTGGCCTATGGCGATCGCAGTCCGTCGCCGAAGATCAAGCCCGGCGCGGCGCTGATCTTCGAAGTGGAACTGCTGGAGATCTCCCAGGCTGCAGCCGCGGCGCCGGCGGCGGCGGATGCCGAAAAGTAGGCGATCGCCCTGCTGTCCTCAGCCGCCGAACCACGAGGCGTGGAAGTAGCGGACGACGATGGTCAGGACGACGGCGATCGCGATCGGCACCGGTAGCAGCTCGCGAATGCCCTGCCCCGTTTCGCTCCCGCTGAACGGCAGGAACGGCGTGCGGTCGTAGAACTCGCGAAAGCCAGGCGCATCGGCTGCCAACTTGCGCTGGTCCTGGTGGCGGGCACCGATTAGCGTAAAGACGACGAAGCCGCCGAAGAAGACGATATCCGCCGTGCTGCCGTTGGGTATCAGGTGCATCAGCCCAAAGAGCGCGAAGGCCATGAACACCGGGTGGCGCGTGATGCGGGCGGCTCCTCGTGGGGTGCTTGAGCCCGGTCGCATACCGGCCGGGCTTGGCCGCATCATGCCGGCTACCAGCAGCGTGAATGCGCTGCCCATGCCCAAGTAGATAATCCAGCGCAGCAGCGCGCCGGGGGCGTAGAGCCAGAGGTGGGGGCCGGCGTGCTTGTTGGCGAAATAGGTCCACACCAGCGGGACGAAGAAGGCAAACGCCACCGCTGCATACAGCCCCCGAAATCCTTGGTCGCCCAGCCGCGCTACCAGACGCGGCCGCAGTGCTGCGCTCGATAACATGATGTGACTGCCGGCGAATCCGACCCACAGCAGGAGAATTGCAATCGTGGCCAGCATCGCTCCCCCCTTTCGTCGCGCTCACGCCGGTGCGTCGGCCAACAAACCCCGGCCGGGTACGTGATTCATCTCGAGCCGAATGCCATCCGGATCCTCGAACAACACCGAGTAGTAGCCCGGCGCCCACTGCGCCTCCTCGGGCGGATGCACGATCTTGGCGCCGAGCTCGCACAGGAAGGCGTGGAGGCGATCGACATCGGCACGCTCGCGCGCGCGGAAGCAGACGTGGTGCAAGCCGATACGAAACTGGACGAAACGCTCGCCCTGGTAGCGGTCTTCGGCTTTGACGATACCGAAAGCGGTACGGCCGCCCACGCAGTACAAGTAGCCATCGCTATTGATGACCGGCCGCAAGCCGAGAAAGCCGAGCAGCTTCTCATAAAAGGGCTTGCAGACGTCGAAGTTGCTGACCGTGAGCATGATGTGGGCGATGCCGTTGATCTCCGCCATGTCTCCCTCCGCGGTGCCAGCCTATAGCAGAATCGCCGCAGCCGACGCGAGCCGCCAGCGCTGCCCCTAATCCGGCCTTGCTCGCCGTCCTGCTGCGCGGCGGCATGCTCCCCGTGGCCTACGTCTATCCCGCCGCGATGCGTGCCACCCGTGACTTGTTGCGCCGGCGCTGCCACCTGATGCGCAAACGCGCCGAGCTGCTCACCCACATCCAGAACACCACCAGTCAGTACAACCTGCCCGCGCTCGGCAAGAAGATCGCCTACAAAGCCAACCGCACCGGCGCGCCCGAACGCTTCCCCGACCCCGCCGTGCGTGCCAGCATCCAAATGGACCCGTCCCTGATCGATCACTACGACGCCCTGCTCACCAAGGTCGAGCTCACCATCGTGCGCACCGCCAAGCAGCACGACGCCAACGTCTTCTACCGCCTGCGCTCGGTCCCCGGCATCGGCAAGATCCTCGCGCTGGTCATCCTCTA